>NZ_JACVUD010000001.1:0-111438 GCF_016624905.1 Stenotrophomonas sp. S49
CTGCCCTAGCCGCCTGATCCCCCACCTGTCCAACTTCAGGGGGTCACTTCACCATGGGGGCTCGGCCACGGCATCCATGCCGTGGACGGTCCCGCCATCTGTGCCCGCCCTGCTTTCGATCATTTCCTGGTGACGGTGGGCAAGAGCAGTGGGTTGGTGACGAACTGATGGAAAAGAAAAAGGACGCGGCTTTCGCCGCGTCCTTTTTCTTTGGCCGTGCACCGCGCCGTCGCCGCGATCGTGGTCTTTGGTCGTGCATTGCCCCGTAGAGTCGAGCTTGCTCGACTGCGAGCAAGCGCAGCGCGCGACCCACGTTTGCTCTTCTTTCTTTCTTCCGTGGCGGGCGGCCACCGGAAACTGTCAGAGGGCGGGTTGGGTTCGCGGGAGTGTCCGCGGCATGGATGCCGCGGCCAAGCCCCCATGGACGGGTTTACGGCGTCCCCCGCGAACCCGACCCGACCGCCCAGCGCGGCTGTTGTTCCAGCAGTCAGTCGAGCAAGCTCGACTCTACAAAGCCCCCCGCCACGAGGGGCTCAGCCGTTGGCCGCAATCACAGTTCCGAACGGATGCGCTCGCGCAGCGCCTGCAGGTCCTTGGCGAAGGCGTCGATACCGGTAGCCAGCTTCTCGGTGGCCATCGGGTCCGCTGCCAGGTCGGCCGCGAACTTCGCCGCGTCGATCGGGGTCACCGCCACGCCGTCGGCCGCACCGGCCACCAGCTTGCGCGGCAGTTCGCCGTGGTCGGCGTCCAGCTTTTCCAGCAGGTCCGGCGAAATGGTCAGGCGGTCGCAGCCGGCCAGCGCTTCGATCTGCGCGGTGGAACGGAACGAAGCGCCCATCACCACCGTCGGCGAACCACGGCGCTTGAACTCGGCGTACACGCCGCGCACGAACTTCACGCCCGGGTCTTCGTCGATGTTGGCCGGGGTCTGGCCGTTGGCCACGTACCAGTCCAGGATGCGGCCCACGAACGGCGAGATCAGGAACGCGCCGGCTTCGCTGCAGGCCAGCGCCTGGGTCGGGTTGAAGATCAGGGTCAGGTTGCAGTCGATGCCTTCGGCCTGCAGGATGCGCGCCGCTTCCACGCCTTCCCAGGTGGCGGCGATCTTGATCAGGATCTTTTCGCGCGGCACGCCGGCGTCGGCGTACATCTGGATGAACTGGCGGGCCTTGGCCACCGTGGCAGCGGTGTCGTGGGCCTGGTCGGCGTCCACTTCGGTGGACACGCGGCCCGGCACCAGGGTGCTCAGCAGGGCACCCACGCCGATGGTCAGGCGGTCGGCCACGGCATGCACCACGGCTTCGCGGTCGCCGCCCTGCTGGCGGCCCCAGGCCAGTTCGCGCTCGATCAGCTCGGCATAGACCGGCAGGTCCAGGGCCTTCTTCACCAGGGTCGGGTTGGTGGTGCAATCCACCGGCTGCAGGCGCTTGATCGCGTCGTAGTCACCGGTATCGGCAACGACTACCGACAGTTCGCGCAGCTGGGACAGTTTGGACGTGTTGCTCATTACGGCTCCTGGTGCAGGGAAATCGGATCGCGCGCGGTGCGCAGCGGGTTTCAGGGGCGGTCGTTGTGGACCGCGGTCACGCGCAGCCGCAGCTTGCGGCCGCCGGGGGCGTTCCAGTCGATGCTCTGGCCAACGGCCAGGCCCAGCAGGGCGCTGCCCACCGGGGCCAGCACGGACACCTTGCCTTCATCGACATTGGCTTCGCGGGGGAAGACCAGGGTCAGCACGTGTTGCTCGCCGGACACCTCATCTTCGCACTCCACGCGCGAATGCATCATCACGATGCCTTCGGGAATCTGATCCGGCGCCAGCACGGTGGCCCGGTTGAGTTCCTGGGAAAGCGCGAGCGCGGCAGGCGTCTGGCTCAGCGCGGGGGAATCGAGCATGGCCTCCAGGCGGTCCATGTCGAAGCTGGAAACGGTGATCGACGGCGGCAGGCCGCTGGCGGTGTTCATGGTGGTGCTCCTTGGTTGAAAGCCATGCAAAAGGCGGCGCTTCGAGCGCCGCCTGGGACTATTGTGGGGACAAATGTGGCCGGAATCGACTCCCGGCCGTGCCGCGGCAGGTTCGACGGGGTTCAGCCGTTCAGCAGCGGCGGCGCCACCACCGGCGCTTCGCCGGCCGGCACGCCCTGGTCGTCCAGGGTGAACAGCGCCTGCGGCAGCTGTTTGAACTGTTCGGCCAGGTCCATCAGGAAGCCATGCATGGCCGAGCTGCGCCGCCAGATCATGGCGATGCGGCGGCTGGGACGGCCTTCGCCGACGAAATCGATCAGGCGGATGTTGCTCGAGCGCGGTACCGGCGGCTGCACCGACAGGCTGGGCAGCAGGGTGATGCCCACGTCGGCGGCGACCATCTGCCGCAGGGTTTCCAGGCTGGTGGCGCGGAATTCGGATTTCTCGTTGGCGCCGAACAGGCGGCACACTTCCAGTGCCTGGTCGCGCAGGCAATGGCCGTCTTCCAGCAGCAGCAGCTTCTGCGTGGCCAGTTCCTGCACATCCATGTGTTCGCGGCGGGCCAGCGGATGGCGGCCGGAAACGGCCAGCAGGAACGGCTCTTCAAACAGGAATTCGGCATGCAGCTGGTCGTCCACCACCGGCAGTGCCAGCAGCGCCGCGTCCAGCCTGCCATCGCGCAGGCGCTCCAGCAGTACGTCGCTCTTTTCTTCCACCAGCAGCAGTTCCAGTTCCGGGAAGCGGCTGCGGATGCGCGGAATGACGTGCGGCAGCAGGTACGGCCCCAGGGTGGGGAAGATGCCCAGGCGCACGGTGCCGGCTTCCGGGTCGCGGTTGCGCCGCGCCGCTTCCTTCAACTGCTCCACTTCGGACACGATCACCCGCGCCCGCGCGGCCGCTTCCTGGCCGGCGGGGGTCAGCATCACCTTGCGTGGCGCACGTTCCACCAGCGGCAGCCCCAGCTCTTCCTCCAGCTTGCGGATCTGGGTGGACAGCGTGGGCTGGCTGACGAAACAGGAGGCGGCGGCCCGGCCGAAATGCTTGTGATCGGCCAGGGCCACCAGGTACTTCAGATCGCGTAGGTTCATCCTTCAGACCCCAGGGAAAACGGACCGGCGGTCGGCATGGTCGACCCAGCAGGCTAACGATGTTCCCGGTGGGCTGGGAACGGTGGATCAGGCCGCTTCGGCCACCGCACCACTGCCGGTGCTCACCGACGAGCGGATCAGGTGGTCGAAGGCGCTGAGTGCCGCGGTGGAACCGGCGCCCATGGCGATGATGATCTGCTTGTAGGGTACCGTGGTGCAATCACCGGCGGCGAACACGCCCGGCACGTTGGTCTGGCCACGGTCGTCGATCACGATCTCGCCGCGCGGCGACAGCGCCACGCTGTCCTTCAGCCATTCGGTGTTGGGCAGCAGGCCGATCTGCACGAAGATGCCTTCCAGCTCGACCCGGTGGGAATCGCCGCCCGCGCGGTCCTTGTAGACCAGGCCGGTCACCTTGCTGCCATCGCCCAGCACTTCGGTGGTCTGCGCGCTGGTCAGCACGGTCACGTTGCCCAGGCTGCGCAGCTTCTTCTGCAGCACTTCGTCGGCACGCAGGCTGGCATCGAACTCCAGCAGCGTTACATGCGACACGATGCCGGCCAGGTCGATGGCCGCTTCCACGCCGGAATTGCCGCCGCCGATCACCGCCACGCGCTTGCCCTTGAACAGCGGGCCATCGCAGTGCGGGCAGTAGGCCACGCCCTTGTTGCGGTACTGGTCTTCGCCCGGCACGTTCATCTGCCGCCAGCGCGCGCCGGTGGACAGGATGACCGAGCGCGACTTCAGCACCGCGCCATTTTCCAGCTGCACCTGCACCAGGCCGTCTTCACCGGCCGGCACCAGCGCGGTCGCGCGCTGCAGGTCCATGATGTCCACCTCGTACTCGCGCACGTGCTGTTCCAGCGCGGTGGCCAGCTTCGGGCCCTCGGTCTCCTTCACCGAAATGAAGTTCTCGATCGCCATGGTGTCCAGCACCTGGCCACCGAAACGCTCGGCGGCGATGCCGGTGCGGATGCCCTTGCGCGCGGCGTAGATGGCCGCTGCGGCACCGGCCGGGCCACCGCCGACCACCAGCACGTCGAAGGCGTCCTTGGCGGCGATCTTCTCGGCATCGCGCTTGCCGGCGTTGGTATCCAGCTTGGCCACGATCTGTTCCAGGGTCATGCGGCCCTGGTCGAACACTTCACCGTTGAGGTACACGGTGGGCACGGACATGATCTCGCGCTTCTCCACTTCGTCCTGGAACAGCGCGCCGTCGATGGCTACGTGCTGGATGCGCGGGTTGAGCACGGCGGCCAGGTTCAGCGCCTGCACCACGTCCGGGCAGTTCTGGCAGGACAGCGAGAAGTAGGTCTCGAAGCGGTAGTCGCCTTCCAGGTTCTGCACCTGCTCGATCAGCTCGGCGGTGGCCTTTGACGGATGACCGCCCACCTGCAGCAGGGCCAGCACCAGCGAGGTGAACTCGTGGCCCATCGGCAGGCCGGCGAAGGTCAGGTGGATGTCCTGGCCCGGGGTGCCCAGGTCAAAGGACGGCACGCGGCCCTGGCCGTCGCGCAGGACCTGCAGCGAGATCTTGTCCGACAGGCTTTCCAGGGTCTGCAGCAGTTCCAGCATTTCCTGCGACTTGGCACCGTCATCGGCGTGCGCGGTGATCTGGATCGGGCGGGTCACGCGCTCCAGATAGGTCTTCAGCTGCGACTGCAGGTTGGCGTCCAACATGGTCTTCTCCTGGCTTCAGGCAAACAGGGGGCGTGGCACCGCTGTGAAAGGTAGCGGACCAGCGAGGGGGTAGGGGTGAACCCAAGGCAGCAGAGACAGCTGTGGAAGGGGCTGGCGAGCGATGGCTTGCTTGCTCGGCTGTCTTGGGTTCACCCCCACGCCGGCGTGGGGCCGGCACGGGGATGAGGGGCGCGCGCTGGCGTGGGGCCAGCGCAGGCCGGTAGCGCTTTAGATCTTGCCGACCAGGTCCAGCGACGGGGTCAGGGTCTTTTCGCCTTCCTTCCACTTGGCCGGGCAGACCTGGTTCGGGTTGGCGGCGGTGAACTGGGCGGCCTTCAGCTTGCGCAGGGTCTCGGCCACGTCACGGGCGATCTCGTTGGAGTGGATCTCCTGGGTCTTGATCACGCCTTCCGGGTTGATGATGAAGGTGCCGCGCAGGGCCAGGCCTTCTTCTTCAATGTGAACGCCGAAGGCGCGGGTCAGCTTGTGGGTCGGGTCGCCCACCAGCGGGAACTGGGCCTTGCCCACGGCCGGCGAGGTTTCGTGCCAGACCTTGTGCGAGAAGTGGGTATCGGTGGTGACGATGTAGACCTCGGCTCCGGCCTTCTTGAATTCGGCGTAATGGTCAGCTGCGTCTTCGATCTCGGTCGGGCAGTTGAAGGTGAAGGCGGCCGGCATGAAGATCAGGACGGACCACTGGCCCTTCAGGCTGGCATCGGAAACCTTGATGAACTCGCCGTTGTGGTAGGCGTTGGCTTCGAACGGCTGGATCTGGGTGTTGATGAGGGACATCGTTTTTCCTCTGGGTGAAGGGGAGTGGGTGAATCGACAGGAGCTAGGTTACCGATTCCACATAGATAAGAACAATGCATTGATTTCATCCATTCAATAGATGATATCTATTGAAATTCAATGGGTAGCTTGCCAGTTGGACGCCAGCCGCCCTGCAACTGTCTGTATGGAAAGAAAAATTTCCAGAACCGGCAGCGTGAGCCTGATAGCCCTTTCTTATCCCGCCTCGGGTAACCTGAACGGACCCCGCTTTTGTAGGTCGAGCTTGCTCGACTGCTTTTGCCAGGAGCAGTCGAGCAAGCTCGACTCTACGAAGGGCGCGAAGCAGTCGAGCAAGCTCGACTCTACGAAGGGCGCGAAGCAGTCGAGCATGGCTCGACTCTACAATTGCGGCATGTCCTTTGAATCCGAATCATCGCTGCGCCAGGTCGTGGCCGCGGCCAGCGCCCGCCTTGGCGGCCTCGACGCCCGCCACGAGGCCGAACTGCTGCTGCTGCACGTGCTGGAGCGCCCGCGCAGCTGGCTGTTCGCCCACGCCACCGATCCGCTGCCGGAGGCTGAACAGGCAGCGTTCGAGGCGCTGCTGGCCCGCCGCATGGCCGGTGAGCCGGTGGCCTACCTGACCGGCCGCCGGGGCTTCTGGACCCTGGATCTGGACGTCGACGCCGCCACCCTGATCCCGCGCCCGGAAACCGAGCTGCTGGTGGAACTGGCGCTGGAGCGCCTGCCGCTGGACCGCGCCCTGCAGGTGGCCGACCTCGGCACCGGCAGCGGCGCGATCGCCCTGGCCCTGGCCAGCGAGCGCCCGCAGGCGCAGGTGCTGGCCACCGACGCCAGTACCGCCGCACTGGCCGTCGCCGCGCGCAATGCCACGCGCCATGAACTGCGCAACGTGCGCTTCGCCGAAGGTGGGCGTGACTGGTATGCGCCGCTGCACGGTGCGCGCTTCGATCTGATCGCCAGCAATCCGCCCTATATCGCCAGTGACGACCCGCACCTGCAGCAGGGCGACCTGCGCTTCGAACCGGCCACGGCACTGGCGTCGGGCGTGGATGGCCTGGACGACATCCGTGCCATCGCCGAAGGCGCCTGCGCGCACCTGCAGCCCGGTGGCTGGCTGCTGGTCGAACACGGCTGGGACCAGGGCGCGGCGATCCGCGCGCTGTTCGACGCCGCCGGCCTGGCCGAGGTAAGCACCGCGCAGGACCTTGAACAGCGCGACCGGGTCACCCTGGGGCGGCGACCGGCCTAGAATGGGGGTTCTCCTGCCAGCGGCAGGGCACCACCACGGAGCTGCAAGCATGCGTACGCTGTACCCTGCCATCACCCCCTACGACGTCGGCACCCTGAAGGTCGACGACCGCCACACGCTGTACTTTGAACAGTGCGGCAACCCGGACGGCAAGCCGGTGGTGATGCTGCACGGTGGCCCGGGTGGCGGCTGCAGCGACAAGATGCGCCAGTTCCACGACCCGGCCAAGTACCGCATCATCCTGTTCGACCAGCGCGGCGCCGGCCGTTCCACCCCGCACGCAGACCTGGTCGACAACACCACCTGGGATCTGGTGGACGATATCGAAAAGCTGCGCGAGCACCTGAAGGTCGATCGCTGGCAGGTGTTCGGCGGCAGCTGGGGGTCGACCCTGGCGCTGGCCTATGCCGAAACCCACCCGCAGCGGGTGACCGAACTGGTGCTGCGCGGCATCTTCATGCTGCGCCGCTGGGAACTGGAATGGTTCTACCAGGAAGGCGCCAACCGCCTGTTCCCCGATGCCTGGGAGCATTACCTGAAGCCGATTCCGGCGGTCGAGCGCCATGACCTGATCTCGGCGTTCCATCGCCGCCTGACCAGCGAAGACGAAACCACCCGGCTGGAAGCGGCCAAGGCGTGGGCGGTGTGGGAAGGCGCGACCAGCTTCCTGCACGTGGACGATGACTTCATCAACAGCCACGAAGATCCGCACTTCGCCCTGGCGTTCGCCCGCATCGAGAACCACTACTTCGTCAACGGCGGATTCTTCGAGGTGGAAGACCAGCTGCTGCGCGACGCGCACCGCATTGCCGATATTCCCGGCGTGATCGTGCACGGCCGCTATGACGTGGTCTGCCCGCTGGCCAACGCCTGGGACCTGACCAAGGTGTGGCCGCAGGCGAAGCTGGAAATCACCCCGGCGTCGGGTCATTCGGCGTTCGAAGCGGAGAACGTGGACGCGTTGGTGCGCGCCACCGACAGCTTCGCGTAATGCCGAAGGGGTCAGATCCCTTTCCCACGGAAAGGGCTCTGACCCCGTTCCGACCGTGTAGCACCGGTAGCGCCGGGCCACGCCCGGCGGCATTCCGTTCCGCCGTCGCGATGCGGCTCGCCGGGCATGGCCCGGCGCTACCGCGTATCAGGGATTCATCCACGCATGGCGTGGATCTACCAATGCCCGGCCAGCAGGGCTTCGGCCAGTACCTGCAGCTTCGGTGAGTGCTGCCGCGACGGCGGGTAGATCAGCGACAAGGCGCGGCTGCGGCCTTCGAACGGCTGCAGCACGCGCTGCAGGCGGCCGTCGGCCAGGGCGTCGGCCACGGCGAAATCCATCACCTGCACGATGCCGATGCCGGCGATGGCCGCTTCCACCAGCGGGTCGCCGCTATCGAACACCATGCGGGTAGCGGGCGCCATTTCGCACAGCTGGCCGTTCTGCATGAACTGCCATTCCACCACGCGCCCACTGCGCAGATTGCGCACCGCCAGGCAGGCGTGGGCCTGCAGATCGGCCACCTGCAGGGGCGTGCCGCAACGGGCCAGGTAGACCGGGCTGGCCACCGTGACCCAGCGCAGCGGTCGCAGCGCGCGCGCCACCATGCGCTGGTCGGCAATCGGGCCGGTGCGCAGGGCCGCATCGAAGCCTTCTTCCACCAGGTCCACCAGCCGATCGCTGAGCACGGCGTCCACCTGCAGCTGCGGATGCCGTTCCAGCAGTGGCCCCAGCATCGGCACCAGTACCTTGCGCCCGAACATCGAGGGCGCGCTGATCTTCAGCACGCCCGAGGGCATGCAGGGGCGATCGGCCAGTTGCCGTTCGGCGTCTTCCAGCCCGCACAGCAGGGGCGTTACCTGCTCCACGAACTGGCGGCCATCCGGGGTCAACGCCACGTTGCGGGTGTTCCGCTGCAGCAGCTTCACCCCCAGTGCGGCCTCCAGCCGCCCAATGGCGCGCGACAGGCCCGACTGACTCAGCCCGAGCTGGCCGGCGGCCACGGTGAAACTGCGCGCTTCGGCCACCTGCACCAGCATGCGCACGGCATTGAGATCGGTTGACGGTCCATTCATGCGAAAAATCATCGCAGATATCGACGCGAAGGGGTTTATTGATCCTGCTGCATCAATGAGACTGCGCTCCCCCCTTGTTCCAGACCGCCGATGCCTCCCCTCAAGTACCCCCGCTGGGCGCTGACCCTGCTTGCCACCGCGCAGCTGATCATCGCCCTGGATGCCACCATCATCTTCGTTGCCCTGCATGACATGGGCCGCGCGCTGCAGATCAACGCGCAGCAGCTGCAGTGGGTGGTCAGCGCCTACACCGTGGCGTTCGGCGGCAGCCTGCTGCTGGGTGGGCGCGCGGCCGACCTGATCGGGCGCCGCCGCTTCTACCGGCTGGGCATGCTGCTGTTCGCACTGGCTTCGTTGCTGGGCGCGCTGGCACCCAATGCCACGCTGCTGATCATCGCGCGTGCGGCCCAGGGCATCGGCGCCGCGCTGTTGTTCCCGGCCACGCTGGCGCTGATCAACACGCTGTATGCCGAAGGCCCGGTGCGCAACCGCGCGCTGGCGATCTGGAGCATGGCCAGCGCGGTCGGCCTGGCGCTGGGCACCCTGCTGGGCGGGGTGTTGACCCAGGCCTTCGGCTGGCCGGCGGTGCTGGCGGTGATCGTGCCGCTGGCCACCGCTTGTGCCATCGCCGCCGGTGCGTGGCTGCCAGCCGATGGCCCGCGTGCGCAGGGCCGTTCATTCGACCTGGCTGGCTGCATCACCGTCACCCTGGGCGGCAGCCTGCTGGTGACCACCCTGGTGCAGGGGCCGGAATGGGGCTGGACCGCGCCGGCCACGCTGGGCTGCCTGGTGCTGTCGGCGCTGTTGCTGGTGGCCTTCGTGCAGATCGAGCAGCGCAGCCGCGATCCGCTGATGCAGTTCGCGCTGCTGCGCCTGCCGGGCCTGCGCGCAGCGCTCGGCCTCACCTTCGCCTTCATGAGCAGCTATGGCGTGCAGTACTACTTCATGGCGCTGTACTTCCAGGATGGTTACGGCTGGAGCCCGCTGCAGGCCGGCCTGGCGTTCCTGCCAGCCACGGCGGTGTGCACGCTGGGCATCCAGTTGGCCGAGTGGGCCTTGCAGCGCTGGAGCGCACGCAAGGTGCTGGTGCTGGGCCAACTGGCCGGTGCCCTGGGCATCGCCTGGGTGGCGGCCACCCTGCCGCACGGATCGAACTTCTGGCCGCTGCTGCCGGGCGTGGTGGTGTTGAGCATCGGCCAGGGCATGACCTGGACCTCGATGTGGATCGTGGCCGGGCAGGGCGTGCCGGCTGCACAGCAGGGCGTCGCATCTGGCATAGCCGCCACCGCGCAGCAGATCGGCGGCGCACTGGGCCTGGCGGTGCTGGTGATGGTGGCCAATGCCGGCGCCGGTGCGGCGGGTTCGGCCACTGCGCTGGACGGCCTGGTGCGTGCCGAATACGGTGCCGCGCTGTTCGCCCTGTTCGGTGTGCTGATCGCGCTGGGCCTGCGCCCGGCAACGGTAGACTCGAACGCCCCTGCCTGCCTGGCCAATGACGCATGATCGAACTGCTGGACCTGGAACAGACGCTGCAGGCCTTCGCGGCCTGCAATGACGACCACGACGTGTATGCATCCTTCGGCTGGGTGCATGCCAGCGAAGGCGATCTGCTGCAGGCCCGCTTCTGGCTGCCGCCCGACGAAGACACCGCCTTCGACGATTACAGCGAGGTGCCGGCCGAGGCGCGTGCGCTGGGGCTGACCACCTACCTGGAGCCGGCCACGTTTGCCGACGTGCTGGACGTGCAGAAGCGCCAGCATCCGTTGTCCGGCCTGGCCGACTACGCAGCGGCGCTGGCGTACTACCACGAGTACGACGCCTTCCAGCAGGTCGAGGGCATTGACGAGGCGCTGGGCGAAGCCACGGCCGAAGCGCAGGCGGCGGCGCGCGCGGCCGGTGTGGGCGCGGGCATCTTCGCCGCGTTCGATCTGCAGATGGTGGCCTGTCCGGACGCTCAGCTGAAGGCCGCTGCACAGTGCGTGGCCCGTCTGCACGGGGTGCCGGTGGGTGAGGCGCTGGCACGTTGCCGTGCACTGCCGCTGCCATTGGGCGAAGCGCTGGACCGCAACCGCGCGCAGGCCATCAAGCACGAATTCGAGGCCATCGGCGCGACCGTGCAGGTGCACGGATTCAAGCCGTTTCCGTGGATGGACGCGCCCCGCCTGCGGTAGCGCCGGGCCATGCCCGGCGAGGCGCAACGCGGCGGTGGATTCCGATGCCGCCGGGCATGGCCCGGCGCTACCGTCCTTTGATTACGTGGATGGCGCTCATGCCGCCGCCAACAGCGCCGGCTGCAGTGCGCTGAACATCCGCGCCAACCGCTGCGCCCATGCCTGCTGGCCGGCGGCATCGGCAATCAGGTCCTGGCGGATCTCCAGTTCCACATGCACCAAGCCACGGTCTTCGCCATGCACCGGCACCGCGTAGTCGCTGTTGCGGTTCACCGAATACGGTTCGTTGTCGCCCACCACCAGATCGCCCTCGTTGCGCAGGGCCTGCAGCAGTGCCTGTGCGAAGCGGGTGTCCTGGTGGTAGAGCACGCCGGCGTGCCACGGTCGCTGCACGCCGTTCATTGCCGGGGTGAAGCTGTGCATCATCACCAGCAGGGTCGGCCGGCCCGCATCGCGGCGCGCGTCCAGTTCGGCATTGATGCGCGCGTGGTAGGGCGCATGGATCGCGTCGATGCGCTGCTGGCGCTGCGCTGCCGACAGCCCGGCGTTGCCCGGCACCACCGTGTGGTCGCTCACTTCCGGAATCAGCGTGGGCGATGCCAACGGGCGGTTGCAGTCGATCAGCAGGCGCGAATAGGTCTGTTCGATCGCCCAGGCATCAAGCAGCACGGCCAGTGCACGGGTGGTGCCGGCAATGCCGATGTCCCAGCCGATATGGCGATCCAGTTCGTGCTTCGGCAGGCCCAGCTGTGCCAGGCCGCGCGGTACCTGCTGGCCGGCGTGGTCGGCCAGCAGCAGGTAGGGCGACGCCCCCTGTGCGCGGTGGACGGTGTAGATGGCCGGGTCGTCGGCCCCCAGCAGGGCCGGCAGCCCGTGCAGGTCGGCGTCAGCCACGCGGGCGACCATCCAGGTGGTGTTCGATCATCCACAGCCCCGCCCACAGCTTGGCGTCCAGCTCGTAGCCTTCGCCCATCTTCTGCACCAGCCAGGCGGCCGCGTCGTTGCGCGGGATCTCGTGCACGGTGATGTCTTCGCTGTCATCGCCGCCGCCGCTGCCCACCCGGCGCAGGCCGGTGGCACGCACGAAGGCGATCTTCTCGCTGCTGGCGCCGGACGAGGTCGGGCCGATCATCAGCACTTCGGCATGGTCGGCGGTCCAGCCGGTTTCTTCTTCCAACTCGCGCACCGCCGATGCTTCGATCGATTCGCCCGCGTCCACATCGCCGACCAGGCCGGCCGGCATTTCGATGGTCGGGGCCTGCAGCGGCACGCGGAACTGTTCGACGAACAGCACCTTGTCCTCGGGGGTGACCGCAATGATGATCGCGGCCAGGCCGCCTGCGTGGGTGCGTTCGCTGTATTCCCAGGTGCCGCGCACCACCATGCGCTGGTACTTGCCTTCGTAGACGACACGCGGTGCTTCAGTGTTGCGCTGGCTCATGCGGGCTCGCTGGGTGTGGGAAGAGGGTCGGCCATGCCGGTGGCGGCGAACAGGCGGCGGCGGGTCAGCGGCCCGAAACGCAGGGTTTGGCACAGGCCATCCAGCAGCTCCGGGTCGGCGGGCTGGCGCAGCAGGCCCGGTGCGCTGCCGTCCAGCGGCGCGTCCAGGGCAATGGTGGTCAGCTGCCGCCACAGCAGGGCGTGCTCGCGCTGTTCGCGCAGGCGCACGGCCATCTGTGCCGCACCGCGCAGGCGCAGGAACGGCACTTCATCGATACGTTCAAACAGCGCATCCATGCTGCCGAAGTGGGCCAGCAGCACCGCCGCCGATTTGGCGCCCACGCCGCTGACGCCGGGAATGTTGTCCACCGCATCGCCGCACAGCGCCAGGTAGTCGGCAATCTGGTGCGCGTGCACGCCGTGGCGGGCCTTCACCCCGGCCACGTCCCAGCGCTGGTTGCGCGCGTAGTCCCACTGCTCGTCGTGGTCCAGCAGCAGCTGCGACAAATCCTTGTCGGCGGAAATGATCACCCCGCGGTGGCTGCCGCGGTGGCGGTGCAGGGCGCTGCCGATCAGGTCGTCGGCCTCGAAATCATGATGGGCCAGCACCGCCAGGCCCAACGCGGCGCACAGCGCCTTGCAGTGCACGAACTGGCGCTTCAGCGCTTCCGGTGCCGGGTCGCGGTTGGCCTTGTAGGCCGGGTACAGGCGGTGGCGGAAGCCGCTGTCCAGGGCTTCGTCGAAGGCGATGGCGATGTGCCGGGGGCGCTCGCGTTCCAGCAGGTCCAGCAGGAAGCGGGCAAAGCCATGCACGGCATTGGTTGGCCAGCCCTGGCTGTCCTGGAACTCGTCCGGCAGCGAGTGCCAGGCGCGGAACACGTAGATGCTGGCGTCGACCAGGTACAGCGGCGGTGCGGGCATGGCGCTCACGGCGCTCACGGCGCTCACGGTGCGGTCCAGTCCTGCAGCAGGGCCGCCGCATCCGGGCGTTCGCGCTCGGGCACGGCCGCCTTCGGCGTGCCGATATGGATGAAGCCGGCAATCCGCTCGCCGTCGGCCAGGCCCAGGTGCGTGTGCACGGCCGGGTCGAAGGCCATCCACGCGGTCAGCCACTGGGCGCCGAAGCCCAGCGCCTGCGCGGCCTGCAGCAGGGCGAAGCAGACGCAACCGGCGGTCATCAGCTGTTCCTGCTCGGGCACCTTGGCGTCCGGGCGCGGGCTGGCCACCACCACGATCACCAGCGGGGCGTGGCTGAAGCGCTGCCGGTCCTTCTCGAACACGGCATCGCCGGCGTGCGGATCGCGCTCGCGGCTGCGTTCGGCCAGAAAGTCGCCCAGAGTGTGACGCGCATCGCCGGCGATCTTCAGGAAGCGGAACGGCACCCGCTTGCCGTGGTCGGGCACGCGCACCGCCGAGGTCAGCATGCGCAGCAGGGTGGCCGGGTCCGGTCCGGGTTCGCCCAACTGCCGCGAGGGCACCGAGCGGCGGGCATCCAGGGCGAGCAGGGCAGCGGGGTCGGGCATGGAGTCTGAACCGGTCATCACGGGCACATGATTATAGTCGGGGTGGTTGATGACGCCCGTCGTGTCGCGTCTGCCATTCAAATAACAAACTGTGATGAACGTCATGCCACTGGCGCGGCGCCGAACGCCGCTTCCCCTCGCCTCGCAGGCCCCGCACGGCTTACGATACCCGTCTTGCCGGGCCGCCGGTCGTGAGGTTTGAAGTGAGGACTGTTTCACTGTCCGTGACAGGCTGGCCGGCCTACCATCGGCGTACCGGTGCATGGGGTGCACCGGCCGTCGCGATGTCCATGATGTCAGTCGCAATAGAGAAGGTGGGGAGCCTTCCCGAATGATGAGCGCGCCCACTCCGATGGGATCGCCGGGTCGTGACCCGGCCCAGCTTCAGCTTGCCCGGGACATGGTCCTGCCGGCGCTGTGCCAGGCATTTGCCGCGGCACTGGCCCGCTTCGACGATGCCCTGTTCGACCGTGCCGGCAATGCCGGCGCGTCGCAGCTGCTGTTCCTGGATGCCATGCGTGAACTGCGCCGCCGTCGCGCCGAGATCGAGGCCGCCTATGCCGGCCACCTGCAGCGGGCCTGGGCCGCATTGGCCACGGGCGAACCGTTGTCGGCCGAGGCCACCCTGTCCGGGCCGGCCGAAGAAGGCCTGAGCCTGATTCCCGAACATGTACTGGAATCGCGACTGGCCGTGCGCAACTTCGCCACGGTGCTGCTGCGCGATTTCAAGCCGGTGCTGGCGCGCCTGGACCGCCGGCTGGGCTGGCTGGTCGGCGCCGGCGAACTGGATGCCGACCGCAATCCGGTCAGCCCCGAGCATCTGGGTGTGGCCATCCACGAGGCGTTCGCGCACTGCGAGCTGGCCCCGGAAGTGCACCTGGTGCTGATCAAGCTGTGCGAGCGCGACCTGCGCGTGCCGGTGGGGCGCATCTACGAAAAGCTGGACGAACAACTGGCCGCCGCCGGGGTGATGCCGCAGATGGGCGCGCCGCGTCGTGCCCCCTCCGCCGCGCCGTCGCGGCCGCCGCCGGGCCTGGATGACCTGGTCGAACAGCGCGCCACGCCCGGCTTCGACACCGATTTCAGCGACGAAGAACAGGCCGCGCCGGCCTGGGCGCAGCGCTTTGCCGCGCGCTGGTCCGAGCGCCGTGGGCACATGCAGCAGCACCTGGGCGTGGAAGAAGGCCCGGCCGGTGAAGGCTACGGCGGCCAGCAGGGCATGCTGCTGGAAGCCCTGCATGAACTGCTGCAGCAGACCCGCCACGTGCGCGAAGACGCAACGTCGGCCGCGCAGGTGGCCGTGGGCCAGCATCGCCCGCTCAGCCAGCGCGAAATGATGTCGGTGCTGTCGCTGCTGCAGGCCACGCCCAGCGCCACGCTGCGGGCGGCCATTGGCGAAGACGGCGAATCGCTGGCGCAGCGCCTGAAGAGTGAAGTGCTGTCCAGCGCGACCCGGCTCGGCGCCGATCCCGGCCAGACCCGCCTGGACCCGCAGGACGAAGATGCGATCGATCTGGTCGGCATGCTGTTCGACGTGATGCTGGACGAGCGCGAGCTGGAAGGCCGTTCGCGCGAGCTGATCGGCCGCCTGGTGGTGCCGTTTGTGAAGGTGGCCATGCTCGACCGCCGCATGTTCGTGCAGAAGACCCACCCGGCACGCAAGCTGCTCAATTCGCTGGCCGAGGCCTGCGAGGGCAACACCGGCGAAAGCCAGGCCGAGCGCATGCTGATGGCCAAGGTGGAAGAAATCATCGAACGCCTGGTGGCCGAGTTCAACGAGAACCTGGCCATCTTCCTGACCCTGGAAGAAGAGTTCCGCGAATTCCTGGTGCAGCACCGCCGCCGCGTGGAAATTGCCGAGCGCCGTGCCGCCGAGACCCAGCGCGGCCAGGAAAAGCTGGAAATGGCCCGTAGCCGCGCCGGTGCCGAACTGGACCGGCGCATCGGCGATGCCACGCTGCCCTCGGCCATTGCCGAATTCCTGCGCCAGCCGTGGCAGCACCACCTGACCCTGGCGCTGCTGCGCGAGGGGGAAGAGGGCAGTTCGGTGGCCGAAGCCCTCAGCCTGGGCGATGGCCTGCTGGAAGAAGTGGCCGAAGCGCGCCGCCAGATCGTCGGCAAGCCGTGGCTGCAGGCCTGGCAGCCGGCGCTGGCCAAGGTGTTTGCCAGCGTGGGCGTGCACGGCGATGCCGCCAGCGCGGCGATCGATGCGCTGCACGACACGCTGCAGGGCATTGCCGAATCGCGCCCGGAACTGCAGCGCGCGCTGCCGGAGCTGCCGCAGGTGGCGCTGCCGACGCCGCCGGCGCCGGAAACGGCGGCCGTCGAACTGGGCGGGCAGGTGGATACCGACGATTTCGACAACGCCGACGCCGATCGCTTCCGCCGCATGGAAATCGGCAACTGGCTGGACTTCGTCGACAAGGACGGCAAGGTGCAGGCCGGCAAGCTGTCCTGGGTCAGCCCGATCTCCTCGCGCCTGCTGTTCGTCAACCGCCGCGGCGTGCGCTTCTGCGTGGCCTCGCCGGAAGAACTGGCGGTGATGGTGCGCCTGGGCCGCCTGCGCGCCCACGTGGACGATGGCGCCTTCGACAGCGCCATGCAGGGCGTGATCGACCGCCTGGACCCGGGCAGCGCCACCCTGCACTGAGCCGGGCACCCCTGCTAGGATCGGGAAAACTCACCGATCAGCGGGGACCTGCATGGCCGTGGCGTTGCTGGGGATGAAGGAGACCGCGCCGGGCGAACGGCGCGTGGCGCTGACGCCGGAAACGGCGAAGAAGCTGAGCGCACTGGGCATCACCGTCTGGTACGAAGCCGGCGCCGGCCTGGCCGCTGGTTTCCCTGATGCCGCCTATGACGATGCCGGTGCACGCGCGTTCGACGCGGCGCGCTGGCCCGAGATCGACATTCTGCTGTGCGTGCAGAACCCGCCGGCGGCGCAATTGAACCCGCTCAAGCCCGGTGCCAGCGTGGTCGGTCTGCTCGCGCCGGCGGCCGATCCCGCCCTGGCCGCGCTGGCGGCCGACGACCGCCTGCGGCTGTTCCCGCTGCAGCAACTGCCGCGCACCACCCGTGCGCAGGCCATGGATGTACTCAGTTCGCAGGCCGGCATGGCCGGCTACAAGGCGGCATTGATCGCCGCAGACCGCGCGCCACGCTTCTTCCCGATGCTGACCACCGCCGCCGGCACGGTGCGCCCGGCCAAGGTGCTGGTGATCGGCGCCGGCGTGGCCGGGCTGCAGGCCATTGCCACCGTGCGCCGTCTGGGCGCACAGGTGGAAGGCTTCGATGTGCGGCCGGAAACCCGCGAGCAGATCCAGTCGCTGGGTGCGCGTTTCCTCGACCTGGGCGTGAGCGCGGTGGGCGAGGGCGGTTATGCGCGCGCGCTGACCGACGAGGAGCGCGCCGAACAGCAGCGGCGGCTGGGCGAGCACCTGCGCAGCGTGGACGTGGTGATCTGTACCGCCGCGGTGCCGGGGCGACCGGCGCCGACGATCGTCACTGCGGCCATGGCCGAAGGCATGGCGCCGGGCAGCGTGATTGTCGACCTGGCCGCCGAAAGTGGCGGCAACTGTGCGCTGACCCAGCCTGGCCAGTGCATCGAACACCACGGCGTGGTGATCGACGGGCCGCTGCACCTGGCCAGTCGCGGCGCCACCCAGGCCAGCGAGATGTATGCGCGCAACCTGCTGAACTTCGTGGCGCTGTTCGTGCGCGAAGGGCAGGTCGCGTTCGATTGGGACGACGAATTGCTGGCGAAAACGCGCTGGCAGCCGTGAACCGCGCGGGCTCAGAGCCCTTTGCCTCGGGCAAAGGGATCTGACCCCGTTTCCCCCAGGCCAGGGGTCGGATCCCTTTGCGCCAGCAGAGGGCTCTGACCCCATTCCCGGCGCCTTACCGCGGCTTCGCCGGCGGCGGGTTGTCGCGCACCCAATCGCTGCGCTGCTCGGGCGTCATCTGCGACCAGCGCTCCCGCAGCGCATCGCGCTGGGCCGGGCTCAGCTGGCGCATCTGCCCGAACAGGGCGCGGGCCTGCTCGCGCTGTTCCGGGCTCATGTGCTCGAAGCGGCGCAACCCGCGCCGCGCCTTGTCACGTTCTTCCGGGCTCATCGACTGCCAGCGCTGGCCGTGCGACAGCATGCGCTGGCGCTGCGCGGCGTCGGCGCTGTTCCAGCGGTCGCGCAGTGGCGCCAGCAGGGCCTCACGCTGGGCCGGACTCAGCTGTTCCCACGCCGGCAGCGGCGCAGCGGGTGCCACGCGCGTGGGCGCGGCCGGTGCGGGGGACTGGGCCAACGCCGGCGCCGCCGGCAGCACGGCCAGGGCGATCAGGATCGGCAGGGTTGAAACTCGCAGCATGGTTCACTCCATCGCCAGGTCGGTGTCGCCCAGCCACAGGTACAGATCGGGATTCTCGTCGTACAGCGCGCCGTTATCGTCCACCGCGGCCACGGCAGGCGGCGCCACTTGCGCAGTATGCGGGGCGGTACCGGTGAACTGCACGCCGATGCCCAGCGCAACCACCAGCGAACACGCGGTGGCCAGCCACCAGCGGCCACGGTCGCGGCGCGCGCCTGAAGCACCTTGCCGGGCCTGGCGCAGCCTCGCCAGCGTGGCCGGGGAAAGCGACTGCAGCGCGTGCCCGTGCAGGCTGCGCAGGGCGTCGTCGGAAGGCAGGGAGCGGTTCACGGGTCGATCTCCAGGTGGTCCTGCAGCGCCTGTCGGGCGCGTGCCAGATGGGTTTTGACGGCACCTTCGCTGCAGCCCATGGCGCGCGCGGTGGTGGCGCCGTCCAGGTCCTGCAGCACGCGCAGGGTGAAGGCTTCGCGCTGGCGGGCGGGCAGGGTGCGCAGCGCCTGCACCAGCTGCTGGTACTGCTGGCGCTGCTCGTGCGCCTGCGCCGGGTCCGGGCCGGGGTCGGCCCAGTCGATCTCGCCGCCGTCGGCGTCCTGGTTGTCGCGCC
This sequence comes from Stenotrophomonas sp. S49, assembly GCF_016624905.1. Classification (NCBI taxonomy): domain Bacteria; kingdom Pseudomonadati; phylum Pseudomonadota; class Gammaproteobacteria; order Lysobacterales; family Lysobacteraceae; genus Stenotrophomonas; species Stenotrophomonas sp. S49. The sequence goes on from NZ_JACVUD010000001.1 coordinate 18,939, forward strand.
AGAACGGCAGGCGGAAGCGGCGTCGCCGCTGCATGTCGATCACCCGCCGGCGCAGGATGCTCCAGAACAGCGGCGCCCACTCGGCGGCCGGCTTGTCGGCGTAGTCCAGCATGCGCATCAGCGCATCCTGCACGGCGTCCAGCGCATCGTCGCGCTGGCGCAGGCCGGCTTCGGCGAAGCGGAACGCGCGCGGGCCGACGCCGGCCAGGAACGCCTCCAGCGACGCCGGCACGGCCTCGCTGTCAGCGGTCGGGGGAAGAGGGCTGCTCACCAGCACAGGGTACGGTTCCTCGTTCACGGTCACCATCGACAACGCGTGAGCGCGGCCGCGGTTGACCGGGCCGCGCAGCGGGTTCAGCCCGTGGTTATGATGGGGCGACGAAGACAGAGCGGGAGGCGTTGCCGATGAGTGACGGGTTCGTGGCGCTGTACATCTTCATGCTGGCCGCCATTGCCGGCCACGTGATCATTTCGCGGGTGCCGGTCATCCTGCATACCCCGCTGATGTCGGGTTCCAACTTCATCCACGGCGTCGTGCTGATCGGTGCCATGGTGGTGCTGGGCCACGCACAGACACCGCTGGAAAAGGCGCTGGGTTTCCTGGCCGTGGTGCTGGGGGCGGGCAATGCCGCCGGTGGCTACGTGGTGACCGCGCGCATGCTGGAAATGTTCAAGCCCAGCGCGCCCAAGGGCGGCAAGGATGCAGCCAAGGAGCCGCAGGCGTGAACATCAGCACGGTTGAACTGCTCGATTGGCTGGTCAAGGCCAGTTACCTGGTGGCCGCCACCCTGTTCCTGCTCGGCCTGCAGCGCATGGCCTCGCCGCTCACCGCGCGCAGCGGCATCCGCCGGGCCGGGCTGGGCATGCTGCTGGCCACCGCGGCCACCTTCTTCCTGCCCGAACTGCACAACGTGCCGCTGATCCTGGTGGCGCTGCTGCTGGGTGCGGGCCTGGCGTGGTGGTCGGCCGGCAAGGTGGCCGTGACCGACATGCCGCAGATGGTGGCGCTGTACAACGGCATGGGCGGCGGTTCGGCGGCGGCCATCGGTGCGGTGGAACTGCTGCGCTATGCCTTCCTGGCCCACCGCGATACCAGCCACTGGAGCGCGCAGGCGCTGGCCGACCTGGCCGCGCGCCAGCCCTCGGCTACCGTGCTGCTGCTGGCGGTGGTCGGCGCGGCCATCGGTGCGGTGTCGCTGTCCGGTTCGGTCATCGCCTGGGCCAAGCTGGATGGCCGCCTGGACAAGCGGGTGACCTGGCCCGGCCAGCAGGTGCTGAACCTGCTGGTGGCGCTGGCCGTGGTGGTGCTGGGCATCATCGCCGCCAGCACGCTCAGCACCTGGGCCATCGTCGGCTTCTTCGTGCTGGCGCTGGCCCTGGGCGTGCTGATGACGCTGCCGATCGGTGGCGCCGACATGCCGGTGGTCATCTCGCTGTACAACGCCTTCACCGGCCTGGCGGTGTCCTTCGAGGGCTACGTGCTGGGCAACGAGGCGCTGATCATCGCCGGCATGATGGTCGGCGCGGCCGGCATCCTGCTGACCCGGCTGATGGCGAAGGCGATGAATCGGCCGATCCGCAACGTGCTGTTCTCCAACTTCGGCGGCGGTGCGGCGGGCGAAGCGCAGGCGATCAGCGGGTCGCAGAAGCCGATCGATGCGGCCGACGTGGCCGCGATGATGGCGTTCGCCGAACGCGTGGTGATCGTGCCCGGCTATGGCATGGCCGTGGCCCAGGCCCAGCACAAGATCTGGGAACTGGCGCAGCGGCTGGGCCAGCGCGGGGTGAAGGTGAAGTTCGCCATCCACCCGGTGGCCGGGCGCATGCCCGGGCACATGAATGTGCTGCTGGCCGAAGCCGGCGTGCCCTACGACCTGATCGCCGACATGGACGACATCAATCCCGAATTCGCCACCACCGACGTGGTGCTGGTGATCGGCGCCAACGACGTGGTCAACCCGGTGGCCCGCACCGACCCGGCCAGCCCGATCTACGGCATGCCGGTGCTGGATGTGGTGAATGCGCGCAACGTGGTGGTGATCAAGCGCGGCAAGGGCACCGGCTTTGCCGGCATTGAAAACGCGCTGTTCTATGCCGACAACACGCGCATGCTGTACGGCGATGGCGCCGAAGCCGCCGCCGCCTTGGTCAGCGAATTGAAGGCCCTGGACGGCGGGCATTGAGCGGAGGTTGCACCCGGTAGGTGCGGACCTTGGTCCGCACGCTCCTGCCGGGCAGCAATCGGCGCGCTCAGCGCGCCAGCCAGGCGCCGACGACCACGCCCACCGCCAGCCAGACCCATTCCATCGCCCCGTTGGCCAGGTTGGTCAGGGTCCAGGCCAGGTGCGGGCCCATCCGCAGCGAGGCATCCATCGGGTTCAGCCCGATCGAGCCACCCATCCACGCACTGGCAATGCTCCAGTACGCCACCGCGCTCACCAGCAGCGTGCCCAGCACCACCAGGGCAATGCGCAGCCGGCCCGGGCCCAGCGTGCCCAGGCGCAGCATGAACACCAGTTCCAGCGCGGTCACCACCGCCATCCAGCCGACCTGGCGGCCGGTCATCAGGGCCAGCAGCACCCAGGCCATGGGAGCAACAAGCAGGCCCAGCAGCAGCATGAAGGGCCAAAGCCAGGTCACGGTCCTGGCACGTGTGGCATTGGAGGACATCGAAGCTTCCTGAAGGTCAGCCACAGGATACTGTGGTTTGCCGCAGCGCACCGGCGTCGGTGGGGCCGGCGGGGTAGAATGCAGGCTTGCGCGGCCCGGTCCGCGGCCCCATATCGATCCCCATGTATTCCCGTAGCAGCGAACCTGTCCACTTCGAACGCGACTGCGAGGCCGTGATGGTCCCGCAGGGCGACACCGTCACCCTGCCTGCCGGCAGCTATGGGTACATCACCCAGGCGCTGGGTGGCAGTTATTCGGTGTTTGTCGAAGGCAATCTGTTCCGCATCGCCGGCAAGGACGGCGACGCCATCGGCAAAGAGGCGCCGGCGCCGCTGGAGCTGCCCGACGACGCCACCGACGAGCAGGTCGAACAACTGGTGTGGCAGCAGCTGCGCACCTGCTTCGACCCGGAAATTCCGGTCAACATCGTCGAACTGGGCCTGGTCTACGAAGTGGAGATCAAGCACCTGGACGAGGGCCAGCGCGAGATCGACGTGAAGATGACGCTGACCGCGCCGGCCTGCGGCATGGGCGACATCCTGGTGGACGATGTGCGCAGCAAGCTCGAAATGATCCCGACGGTGGCCCAGGCCGACGTCGAGCTGGTGTTCGACCCGCCGTGGAACCAGCACATGATGTCCGAGGCTGCGCGGCTCGAAACCGGCATGCTTTGACCCACGGTCCCGCAACTGGCGGGGCCGGCACTACCCGCAACCAGAACAGGAATCCTCCGGTGTCCCAGTCCATCCCCAGCTTCGCCGTTACCCGTTCGGACCACCCGCGCAGCGCTGAAGAGCGCGCCCAGATCCTGGAGAAGCCGGGCTTCGGCCTGCACTTCACCGACCACATGGTGGAAGTGCGCTGGGACAAGGATGCCGGCTGGCACAACGCCAACGTGCGTGCCTACGGCCCGCTGCAGCTGGACCCGGCCGCAGCCGTGCTGCACTACGGCCAGGAAATCTTCGAAGGCATCAAGGCCTACCGCCACGCCGACGGTTCCATCTGGACCTTCCGCCCGGACGCCAACGGCCGTCGCCTGCAGCGCTCGGCCCAGCGCCTGGCGCTGCCGGAACTGCCGGTGGAGATCTTCGTTGAATCGTTGAAGCAGCTGATCGCGCTGGACAGCGCCTGGGTGCCGTCGGCCGACGAATCCAGCCTGTACTTCCGTCCGTTCATGATCGGCGACGAAGCCTTCCTCGGCGTGCGCGGCGCGCACAAGGCCGGCTACTACGTCATCGCCAGCCCGGCCGGCCCGTACTTCGCCAAGGGCGTTGCCCCGGTCTCGATCTGGCTGTCCACCGAATACGCGCGTGCGGCCAAGGGCGGCACCGGTGCGGCCAAGTGCGGCGGCAACTACGCCGCTTCGCTGCTGCCGCAGCAGAAGGCGCAGGCGCAGGGCTGTTCGCAGGTGCTGTTCCTGGACCCGGTGGAAGGCAAGTACCTGGAAGAACTGGGCGGCATGAATGTCTTCCTGGTCTACAAGGACGGCACCCTGGTCACCCCGGAACTGTCGGGCAGCATCCTGGAAGGCATCACCCGCGAAAGCATCCTGCAGCTGGCGCGCGACCGTGGCATGAAGGTCGAAGAGCGCAAGGTCACCATCGATGAGTGGAAGAAGGGCGTGGCCTCGGGCGAGATCGCCGAAGTGTTCGCCTGCGGCACCGCCGCGGTGGTCACCCCGATCGGCCAGCTGAAGGGCGAAGGCTTCTCGGTGGGCGACATCAACGCACCGGCCGGCGAAGTGACCATGTCGCTGCGCAAGGAACTGACCGACATCCAGTACGGCCGCCTGCCGGACCGCCACAACTGGCTGGTCAAGCTGGGCTGATCGCCCGCCGCGCGTCCGTAGAGTCGAGCTTGCTCGACTGCTCTCCGCTTGGTTTCCCCAGAAAGCCCGTCCCCGCGACGGGCTTTCTGCGTTGTGGCGACCCATCCCGGCGGCCCCACCGCCGATGTCGGCAAAGACATCGCAGGACAGCCCAGGTCCCAGTCATGTCCGTGCACGTGACGTGAAAGTTCCTTCACCTTCACAAACCCTCCACACGGGAAGTCTCAGAACAGACATTTCATGTTGCTGAAAAGACACTGAAAATCTTGTGGTGTCCGGATCGAGCCTTTAGCGTCATCTGACAGCGGATCGACAGGGGAATCCGCTGGCTCACCGGACGCCGAGCCGCGCCCTCGTTCCTTGCCAAGCGCTCGCGCCGGTGCTTCTGCCGATTCCGGCATTCACACCACTAGAAAGGGAAATTCCGATGTCCCAGGTTTCGCATCTGCGTGCGCGCAAGTCGTGGGTGGTTCTCAGTGCGTCTGTTGTCACCTCCCTGCTGCTGGCCGCCCCGGCCTTCGCCGGTGACGTCCAGCTCAGCGGCCTGCAGTCCGCCCCGACGCACCAGCGTTTCATCGTGAAGTACCGTGAAGGCAGTGCCCCGGTGGCCAACACCACCGCACTGGCCTCGTCCCTGAAGACCGCCGCGGCCGGTCTGTCCAGCAGCCAGGGCCGCGCCCTGGGCCTGCAGGAAGTCCGCAAGCTGGCCATCGGCCCGACCGTGGTCAAGACCGACCGCGCGCTGGACCAGGCCGAATCCGAGCTGCTGATGCGCAAGCTCGCCGCCGACCCGAACGTGGAATACGTGGAAGTCGACCAGATCATGCGGCCGACCCTGGTGCCCAACGACGCCCGCCTGAGCGAACAGTGGGGCTTCGGCACCTCCAATGCCTCGATCAATGTCCGCCCGGCCTGGGACAAGGCCACCGGCACCGGCGTGGTCGTGGCGGTGATCGACACCGGCATCACCAGCCATCCGGATCTGAACGCCAACATCCTGCCCGGCTATGACTTCATCAGCGATGCCGCCATGGCCCGCGATGGCGGTGGCCGTGACAGCAACCCGAACGACGAAGGCGACTGGTACGCCGCCAACGAATGCGGCACCGGCTACCCGGCCTCCAACTCCAGCTGGCACGGTACCCACGTGGCCGGCACCATCGCTGCGGTGACCAACAACAGCACCGGCGTGGCCGGTACCGCCTTCAACGCCAAGGTCGTGCCGGTGCGCGTGCTCGGCAAGTGCGGCGGCTACACCTCCGACATCGCCGATGCGATCGTCTGGGCCTCCGGTGGCACCGTCAGCGGCGTGCCCGCCAACGCTAACCCGGCCGAGGTCATCAACATGTCGCTGGGTGGCAGCGGCAGCTGCTCCACCACCTACCAGAATGCGATCAACGGCGCCGTTGGCCGTGGCACCACCGTGGTGGTCGCCGCCGGCAACAGCAACACCAACGTGTCCTCGGCCGTGCCGGCCAACTGCCCGAACGTGATCGCGGTGGCCGCCACCACCTCGGCCGGCGCGCGCGCCAGCTTCTCCAACTACGGCACCGGCATCGACGTGTCGGCACCGGGTGCCAACATCCTGTCCACCCTCAACACCGGCACCACCGTACCGGCCAGCGCCAGCTATGCCTCCTACAACGGCACCTCGATGGCGGCACCGCACGTGGCCGGCGTGGTCGCGCTGATGCAGTCGGTGGCACCGAGCCCGCTCAGCCCGGCGCAGGTGGAAAGCATCCTGAAGAGCACCGCGCGTGCGCTTCCGGGCGCCTGCTCCGGCGGTTGCGGTGCGGGCATCGTCGACGCCGATGCAGCGGTCACGGCCGCCATCAACGGCGGTGGTGGCACCACTCCGGAACCGGGTGGCACCGTGCTGCAGAACAACGTGCCGGTGACCGGCCTGGGCGCGTCGAGCGGCGCCTCGCTCAGTTACACCGTGCAGGTGCCGGCCGGCAGCAGCCAGCTGCGCGTGGCCATCAGCGGTGGCAGCGGTGATGCCGATCTGTACATCCGCCAGGGCAGCGCCCCGACCGATACCACCTACACCTGCCGCCCGTACCTGAGCGGCAACAACGAGACCTGCACCGTGAACAGCCCGGCCGCTGGCACCTGGCACGTGCGGGTGAAGGCCTACAGCACCTTCTCGGGCCTGACCCTCAACGCCCAGTACTGAGCCCAAGTCCCTCTCCAAGGGCACGCCCCGGCTTCGGCCGGGGTGTTTTTTTCATGGGCGGCGGCTGCATCAAAGCGTCGCCGTGCAAGGTACTTGCTCCTGCTGGCCGCACGCGGCGATCTGTCAGGAGGGGATCATCCCCTCAACCCAGCAGCAACCGAAACGCCGAATCCATCCGCGCGACAGCGCGCCGTGGAACCTCAGACCGATTCGAAGCGGTTGGCGGCCACGTTCTTGCGCACGTGCTGCGGGTCGAAGATGCGGCCGTTCATGGCGATGTACACGCCCGACGGCAGCGACTGCACCGCGCCGATGGCACAGCCGATGTTGAATTCGGCATCCGAACCGCGGAAGCGCGCCGGGCTGAGCGCACCGGTCATCACGATGGTCTTGTCGGCGATGGTCGACAGCACCTTGCCGGTCTGCACCATCGAATCGGTGCCGTGGGTGACCAGCACGTGGCGGGTCGGCTGCGCGGCGATGGTGGCCCGGATCAGCTCACGGTCCTCATCGTTGATGTGCAGCGAATCCTTGCGCAGGATCGGAATCACATTGAAACGGAAGGTCACCCCCAGCTCGCGCAGGATCATGCCGATCTGCGGGTCGCCGATCTGGTAGTCCGACTTGTCGTCGAAGTAGATCTTGTCGATCGTGCCACCGGTGGTGACGACCAGGAGTTCTTCCATCATGTGCATGCGCGAAACCAGGGCTGGTACAGCGGCGCGGGGCCGGGGACACAGATGATACGGCCCGGCGGGCGCAGCGTCAGCGCCGCTTGCTGAAGCGGGCCCGCAGGCCGGGCAGGCTGGCGGCGAAGATCACCAGCAGCGCCAGCGCCACTTCGATCAGGGCCAGCGCGCGGGTCTGCGGGTGGCTCCAGGCGCTCATCACGCCGTGGCTGAACCAGCCCAGCGCCAGCACCGAGGCCCAGAAGCCGGCCTTGCGCCAGCCCAGGCGCAGGGCGATGGCCAAGGCCAGCGGCGGTGCGGTGAACACCAGCTGGGTCGCCAGCCAGTGCTTGTCATTGATGAACCAGCCCACGAACAGCGCGGCCAGGCCCAGCAGCGCCAGCAGCAGCACGGTATGGGGCGCGCGGCTCATCGGCCCAGGCGCTGCGCGATATCGGCCACGCGCCGGCCCAGCGCCCGCGCCAGCAGGGCTTCATCTTCGCTGGGCTGCGGGTCGTCTGCGGCGCCGGCCACGTGGCTGGCACCGTAGGGCGTACCGCCACTGGTGGTGTGGCTCAGCGCCGGTTCGGTGAAGGGGATGCCCACGATCAGGCAGCCGTGGTGCAGCAGCGGCAGTTGCATCGACAGCAGGGTCGATTCCTGGCCGCCGTGCATCGACGCGGTGGAGGTGAACACCCCCGCCGGCTTGCCGGCCAGCGTGCCGTTCACCCATTCGGCGCCCAGCCCATCCAGGAAATGCTTGACCGGCGCGGCCATGTTGCCGAAGCGGGTGGGGCTGCCCAGCAGCACGCCCTGGCATTCGGCCAGGTCCTGCACGCTGACATACGGGGCGCCTTCATCGGGCACCGGGGGCTGCGCGGTCTGGGTCACGGCGGCCACCGGCGGCACCGTGCGCAGGCGCGCGCTCATGCCCGGCACTTCGCCGATACCGCGCGCGATCTGGCGCGCCAGCCGTGCCACCGAACCGCCGCGGCTGTAGTACAGCACCAGGATTTCGCCCATCGTGCCCAGGTCTCCTCATCGTGTGGACGCCAGTATGGCTATCCTGCACGCATTCCGCATCGGGTACCCTTGCGCCGATGGAACCTCTGGATACGCTCAACCTGTGGATGGAGCGCGCGCGGGATCGCGCACGGACCGCCAGCTTCGGCCGCTTCCTGTGGCGGCGCTTTCTCGACGACCGCCTGTTCCAGGCCGCCGCCGCGCTGGCCTACACGACCGTGTTCGCGCTGGTGCCGCTGGCAATTGTCGTGTTCGGCGTGCTGTCGGCCTTCCCGGTCTTCGACCGCTGGAGTGACCAGCTCAGCGACTACGTGTTCTCCAACTTCGTGCCCAGCGCCGCGCGTGCGGCCGAAGGCTACCTGCGGCAGTTCTCGGCCAGTGCCGGCCAGCTCACCGCCGCCGGCTTCATCGCCCTGGTGGTGTCGCTGCTGATCACGCTCAACAGCGTGGAAGAAACCTTCAACCAGATCTGGCGGGTCGGCTCGACCCGGCCCAAGCTCACCCGCTTCCTGGTGTACTGGACCGTGCTGACCCTGGGCGCGATGCTCGCGGCCGCGTCGCTGGCGGTGTCGGCGCGGGTGCTGGCGCTGCCGTTGTTCGGCACCCAGGAAGGGCGCTGGCTGGCCGATCTGGGCCTGCGGCTGGCGCCGGTGCTGATCGAGTTCATCTGCATCATGCTGGTCTACCGCGTGGTGCCGCACCACACGGTGAAGTGGCGCCACGCGATTCCCGGCGCCGTGCTGGCCGCGGTGATGCTGGAACTGGTGAAGTGGGGCATCGGTGCCTACCTGGGCAGTTTCCAGTCGTACCAGAAGCTGTACGGCACCGTGGCCTTCGTGCCGATCCTGCTGCTGTGGATCTACCTGTGCTGGGTGGCCGTGTTGCTCGGCGCGTCGCTGGCCTCGTCCATGGCCGCCTTCCGCTACCAGCCGGTGGAACTGCGGTTGCCGCAGGGGTACGAGTTCTATGGCCTGCTGCGCCTGCTCGGCCGCTTCCATTACGCGCGCGCCGCTGGCAAGGGGTTGGATGACGATGAAATCCTGCGCATGGAGCCGATGCTGACCGACTCGCTGCTGCAGGACCTGGTCTGCAACCTGCAGGACATCGGCCTGCTGCGCCGCGATGAACGTGGCGAATGGCTGCTGGCGCGTGACCTGGAACAGGTCAGCCTGGCCGATCTGTACGAATGCACCCAGCTGCGCATTCCGGTGGCCGAGCAGCACCTGCCTTACCGCGACGATAGTCTGGGCCAGGCCGCGCTGGCGGCGCTGGACGAACTTCGCCTGCCGCTGCGCGAGCGCTTGAAGCGGCGCGTCAGCGATATCTATTCCGCTTCCGGAGACACCCCATGATGCACAAGATCCCGTTGTTGCTGGCCCTGCTGCTGGCCCTGGCGGCCTGCAAGCCGGCACAGGAACCGGCGCCCGCCAGCAGCGCGCCGCCGGCGCAGGCGCCCACCCGGGCCGCACCGGCGCCGGTTGAAGAGACCCCGGCCGAGCGCACCACGGCCGAATTCCCCACCCTGAAGATGAAGGCGGTGGACGGCAGCGACTACGACCTGGCCGCCCATCGCGGCAAGTGGGTGGTGGTGAACTTCTGGGCGACCTGGTGTGCGCCGTGCCGCAAGGAAATGCCCGAGCTGTCGGCGCTGCACGCCATGCGCAACAACATCGAAGTGGTGGGTCTGGCGTACGAGGAAATCGAAGCGCCGCAGATGCAGGCGTTCTTGGGCAAGCACCCGGTGACCTATCCGATCGTGGTGGTCGATCCTTTCGACCCGCCGGCCGATTTCGCCATTCCGCGCGGGCTGCCGCTCACCCACCTGATCGCCCCCGATGGCAAGCTGGCGCACACCTTCCTGGGCCCGGTCACCGCCGCCGACATCGAACAGCAGATCGCCGCAGCCCGGTAGAGTCGACCGTTGGTCGACTGAAAACCCGGTGGGGTCGGATCCCGTTGCCGCGCAACGGGCTCTGCCCCCTTCCCGGATCATCCACGCACGGCGTGGATCTACCGATCCTCGACCGGGAACGCCTCGATCGGCTTCAGCACGTCGTAGTGCTCGCGGTGCAGCTTGCCTTTCAGCGCCGGCAGTTCCGGCAGCGGTGCATCCACCCGCGTGTCCGGCAGCCGGTCCAGCAGGTTGCGTACCAGGGTCAGCCGCCCCAGCCGCTGGTCGTTGAAATCCACCAGTGTCCACGGCGCCTGCTCGCGGTGGGTTGCGCGCAGCATCGCCTCGCGCGCTTCGGTATACGCGCTGTACTTGCTGCGCGATTTCAGATCCACCGGTGACAGCTTCCAGCCCTTCAGCGGATCCACGTGCCGCTCGGCGAAGCGCTTTTCCTGCTGGGCCTGGTCCACGCACAGCCAGTACTTGAACAGCAGGATGCCTTCATCCACCAGCAACTGCTCGAACACCGGTGCCTGGCGCAGGAAGCGCTGGTACTCGCTTTCGCTGCAGTAGCCCATCACCCGTTCCACGCCGGCACGGTTGTACCAGCTGCGATCCATCAGCACGATCTCGCCCGCGGCAGGAAGATGGCTGGCGTAACGCTGGAAGTACCACTGGGTGGCTTCGCGGTCGGTAGGCTTGGGCAGTGCCACCACCCGGCACTGGCGGGGGTTCAGGTGCTGGCTGATGGCCTGGATCGCGCCGCCCTTGCCGGCGGTATCGCGGCCCTCGAACAGCACCAGCAGCCGCTGCCCGCTGTGCTGCACCCAGCGCGCCATGGCGGTCAGTTCCAGCTGCAGCGGCTGCAGCAGTGCGTCGTAGTCCTTGCGTTTCAGCTTGCCCATGGGTGCACCACGCGTGAAGGAACCCCGAGCCTAGCGCAGCGCTTGCCCAGCCGATGTCGACGCCGGGGTAGAGTCGACCGTTGGTCGACTATCGCGCGCAGCGCGGGGTTTCGCGGACGGTGACGGTAGAGTCGACCGTTGGTCGACTATCGCGCGCAGCGCAGGGTTTCGCGGACGGTGACGGTAGAGTCGACCGTTGGTCGACCATCGCGCGCAGCGCGGGCTGTTCCTGGGCCTCTGCGAAGGGCAGTCGACCAACGGTCGACTCTACCCAGCTACGCCCACCCAGCCGTGCTCACGCGCCAGCGCCTGCAGCAACGCGGAAAGATCCAACGCAAACCCGGCCATGTCGAACACGCCGCTGCGCTCGCGCGCCTGCGCCAGCTGCGCGCGCAGTGCCGACAGGGCTGTCGGGTCGTTGCCCAGCGCGCTGGCGGTCGCCACGAAGGCGGCATCGTCGGCCACGTTCATGGCCTGCAGACCCAGGTGATGGTTCAGGCTGCCGGCCACGCGTGCGGCGAAGGTGTCGCCCGGGCAGGTCAGCACCGGACAGCCGGCCCACAACGCATCGGACGCAGTGGTGTGCGCGTTGTAGGGATGGGTGTCAAGGAACAGGTCGGCCAGGGCGTAGCGCGCCAGGTACTGGGGGTGCGCGAGCTTGGCCATGAACACCAGCCGCGACGGGTCCACGCCCGCGGCCCGTGCGGCATCGCGCAGGCGCGCATCGGCCTTGCCCGGCCCGGACAGCAGCCACAGCACGCTGCCCGGTACCGCCTGCAGCACGGCAAAGGCGCGCGCCATGCTGCGCGGGTTGAGCTTGTAACTGTTGTTGAAGCAGCAGAACACCACGCCCTGTGCGGGCAGGCCGCAATCGGCGCGGCTGGGCGCCGGTTCCACACCGCGGGTGTTGTCCGAGGGCTGGAACGCGCGCGGCAGGCGCAGCACGCGTTCGCTGTAATGCGGTTCCAGCGCAGCGGGCAGGGCGAAGCCATCGGCCACCACGGCATCCAGCCACGCTGCACCGGACGTCCCTGGATACGCCAGCCAGTTCAGCTGCAGCGGGGCCGGGCGCATGGCCAGCACTTCCGGCGTGCCGCCGCCGCCCCAGCCGCGCAGGTCGAACAGCAGGTCGATGTCCTGCGCGCGGATGCGTGCGGCGGTCTCGGCGTGGCGCAGCCCCGCTACGTCATGCAGCGTGGTGGCCGCCTGCAGGCGCTGGCGGATGCGGCTGCCATCGTCGCGGTTCAGGGCAAACAGATGCAGTTGCAGTGCCGGATCGGCCCGCAGCTGCTCGAACAGCGCCACCGTCAGCAGACCGGTCGGATGGGCGCCGAAGCCGTTGGACAGAAAACCCACCCGCAACGGCCCGCGCGCGCGCACCTGCGCCGGCGGCAAGGGGCGCACCGAGGCAGCCACGGCCGTTGCCCGGCTGCGCGCGCAGGCCAGCTGTTCGGCCGCGCTGGCGTCTTCGCTCAGGAAAGCAAACGGTTCAACCACGCCCTGGCCCGTGGCCACCGCACGGCGGACCTGCGCGGCCAGCGCATCCAGATCGCGCCAATCGCACAACCGGCGCTGCCAGGCCAGGCGCTGGGCGGCAATGTAAGGCTCGCCTGGCATCAGGGTGTGTGCGCGCCGGTAGGCGTCGGCGGCGCCTTCGGCATCGTTGGCATCTTCCAGCGCATGGCCCAGCCACAGGGCAATGCCCGGATGCTGCGGCGCCAGCGTGGATGCCTGGCGCAGCAGGGTGGCTGCATCGGCATGGGCGCCGGCCATCCAGGCCACCCGGCCCAGCCGCGCCAGCGCTTCGGGGTGGTCGGGGCGCAGCTGCAGTGCGCGCCGCGCGGCGCTTTCGCCGGCAGCGATGTCGCCCGCTTCCAGTTCCACGTCGGCCAGCATCACCCAGGCAACGAAATCGCCCGGCTGGCGGGCCAGCGCCTGCTGCAGTTGCTGCCGTTGCTGCCAGGCCGACACCGTGCTCAGCCCGCCGAAAGCTGGGCCAGCGCGTCCACCTGGTGCTCGTGGCTCAGGCGCTGCAGCAGCGGGTCCAGATCGCCCGCCAGCACATTGGGCAGGTCGTACAGGGTCAGCCCTTCCACGCGATGGTCGGTGATCCGGCCCTGCGGGAAGTTGTAGGTGCGGATGCGCTGGCTGCGATCGCCGCTGCCCACCTGCAAGCGGCGTGATTCGGCCTGCGCGGCATCCTGGCGCTGGCGTTCGGCATCCAGCAGCTGCGCCTTCAGGCGCTTCATCGCCTTGTCCCGGTTGGCGTGCTGGCTGCGCTCGGTCTGGCATTCCACCACCACGCCGGTCGGCACGTGGGTGATGCGGATGGCCGATTCGGTCTTGTTCACGTGCTGGCCGCCGGCACCCGACGAACGGAACGTATCGACCTTCAGTTCGGCCGGATTGATGACGATCTCATCCACCTCGTCCGCTTCGGGAATGATCGCCACCGTGGCCGCGGAGGTGTGGATGCGGCCCTGCGATTCGGTGGCCGGCACGCGCTGCACGCGGTGCGTGCCCGATTCGAATTTGAGGCGCGAGAACGCACCGCGGCCGACCACGCGGGCCACCACTTCCTTGTAGCCGCCATGTTCGCCGGGGCTGTCCGATTCGATCTCGACCTTCCAGCCCTGGCGCTCGGCATAGCGGGCGTACATGCGGAACAGGTCGCCGGCGAAGATCGCCGCTTCGTCGCCGCCGGTGCCAGCGCGCACTTCCAGGAATAGGTTGCCGTCGTCGCGCGGGTCGCGCGGCACCAGCAGCAGCGCCAGTTCCTGCTCCAGTTCCTGCAGGCGGGCCTGTGCGGTGGCGATCTCTTCGTCGGCCAGCTCGCGCAGGTCCGGATCGGCGCGCATGCCTTCGGCGGCCGTCAGGTCGGCCTTGGCGCGGGCTTCTTCGGCCAGCGCGGTGGCGATCGGTTCCAGTTGGGCGAATTCGCGCGAAAGATCGCGGAAACGGGCATTGTCGGCAACCACGTCGGGTTCGGCGAGCAGGCGTTCCAGTTCTTCGCGGCGCTCGGCCAGCGCTTCCAGCTTACGGCGCAGGGTCGGCGTCATCGGGTCTCACGGGGGGATGGTGGTAGCCCGGCGTTGCCGGGAACAGGCGCTGCGCGGCGCGGGTCAGCTCGGCATCGCCGCTGAGTGCGGCCGCGCGCAGAGCCGCAGTGGGCGGGTGCAACAGGCGGTTGGTCAGGCCATGGGCCAGCAGTTCCAGGACTTCATCGGCCGATTTGCCGTTGGCCAGCTGCTGGCGCGCACGCTCCAGCAGTTCGGCGCGGGTGGCTTCGCCGAACGCGCGCAGCTGCCGCAGCGGCGCCTGGTGGGCGCTGGCCTGCAGGGTTTCCACATAGCGCGATACCTGCAGGTCGATGATCGCCTCGGCCTCGGCGGCGGCCTCGCGGCGCCCGCGGCGGTTGTCTTCCACCGCACGCTCAAGATCGTCCACCGTGTACAGGAAGGCGTCGTTCAGCGTGGCGACATCGGCTTCGATGTCGCGTGGCACGGCCAGGTCGAACAGCAGCATCGGCTTGTGCCGGCGCGCGCGCAGGGCATTGGCCACGGCGGCGCGGTGGATCACCGGTTCACGCGCGGCGGTGGCCGAGAACACCACGTCGGCCTCGGCCAAGTGGCGCTCCAGCTCGGTCAGGGGCAGGGCCACACCGCCGTGGCGGCTGGCCAGTTCCTGCGCATGGGCCAGGGTGCGGTTGGCGATCAGCAGGCGCCGCACCTTGCCTTCGCTCAGGTGGCGGGCGGCCAGTTCGATGGTTTCGCCCGCGCCGACCAGCAGCACGGTGGATTCATCCAGGCGCGCGAACGCGTTCTGCGCCAGGCGTACTGCCGCCGAGGCCACCGACACCGGGTTGGCGCCGACCTGGGTATCGGTACGGGCGCGCTTGGCCACCGAGAAGGTCTGCTGGAACAACCGGTCCAGTCGTTGGCCCAGCAGGCCGTGATCGCGGGCGGTGGACCAGGCGTCCTTCACCTGGCCCAGGATCTGCGGTTCACCCAGCACCATGGAATCCAGCCCGGTGGCGACCCGGAACAGATGGCGCACGGCATCGGCGTCGGCATGCTGGTACAGGTAGCCCTGCAGATCGCCGGCCTGCTGCTGCAGCCAGTGGTCCAGTGCCTGCGCCGAATCGGCTACCGCGTACAGTTCAGTGCGGTTGCAGGTGGACAGCAGCACCGCCTCGGCGATCTGCGGGGTATCGCGCAGCGAACCGAGCGCGCGCGGCAGCGCCTCACCGGCGAAGGCTGCGCGTTCGCGCAGTTCCACCGGTGCGGTCTGGTGATTCAGTCCGAGCACCCACAGGGTCATTGTTCAGTTGCTTGCGATAAGCTGCTGGCCATTGGACGACATTTTAAGGCCCCGATGCCGACGATGCCCGCATTGATTCGCATCCCCAGTGTTCTGCTGCTGTCCCTGGCCTGTGCCCAGGCGGTGTCGGCAGCGCCGGCCAAGGCGCCCGCACGGGCCCCGGCCGCTGAAGCACTGGCCCTGGAACCGGTGATCGCCGGCGAATTCGCCCTGCAGGCCGGCAAGCTGGCCGAGGCCGCGCGCTGGTACCTGCAGGCGGCCCAGCAGACCGACGGCGACGCTGGCCTGGCCGAGCGGGCCACCCGTATTGCCATGCTGGCCAACGAGGATGCCAATGCCGCAAAGGCGCTGGCCCTGTGGCAGCAGCGTGCCCCAGCGTCCCTGCCGATGCGCAGCGCCGCGGCCGCCCTGGCCATGCGCCAGGGCAATGTGAAGACGGCCCGCAGCGAACTGCAATCACTGCTGCAGGACCGCGACGAGCAGGGCTGGAAGTTCGCCCTGGCCGCCCTGATCGGTGGCGGGCGCGATCCGGCGGTACCGGCGCAGGTGCTGGGCGAGCTGGTCGATGCCAATGCCATTCCGGCCAGGATCGAGGTCTGGCAGGAGTTCGGGCGGCTGGCCCTGCGCATGGAAAAGCCGGAGCTGGCGCAGCGCATGATCGACGAAGTGGTGCGCCGCTTCCCGCAGGAACCGCGGGTGGCGCTGCTGCGCGCCAGCCAGCTGCAGCAGGCCGGGCAGACCGGTCAGGCGCTGACGCTCTTGCAGGGCGTGGAGCCGCAGACCCGCCAGGATCCAGACCTGCGCAACGCCGTGGCCATCGCATATGACAGCCTGGGCCAGCCGGCCGCGGCCGAACGCGTGCTGGCATACGGCCCGCAGGACGTGCAGACCTGGGGCATGCGCGCATCGCTGCTGGCCAAGCAGGGCGACAAGGCGGCGCTGGGCAATCTGTACAACGAGCTGTCGCGGCAGGCGGCCAAGCCGGATCCGGCGCAGCGCCTGCTGCTGGGCAAGATTGCCGAATACCTGCAGCGCTACCCGGAGGCGGTGAACTGGTACCACAGCGTGCCGGGCGGTGAAGAACTGAGCGAGGCGCGGCTGCGTGCGGCCAACGCGCAGGGTCTGGCCGGTCGCCAGGACCTGGCGTTGCAGGAGGTGCATGCCATCCAGTCCGACGCGACGGTCGATGATGACGTGCGCCGCGATGCCTACCTGCTGGAAGCCGAACTGCGCCAGCGTGCCGACGATCTGCCCGGTGAACTGGATGCCCTGGCGCGTGGCCTGGCCGCCTATCCGGATGAAAACGCGCTGCTTTACGCGCGTGGCCTGGCCTGGGAACGCCGCGACGATATTCCCCGTGCGGAGGCCGACCTGCGCAAGATCCTGGTGACCGAGCCGGAAAACGTGCCGGCGCTGAATGCACTTGGCTACACCCTGGCCGACCGTACCGGGCGTTACCAGGAGGCCTTGGAGCTGATCGACCGCGCGCGCGTGGCCGAACCGGACAACGCCGCCATCGTCGACAGCTACGGCTGGGTGCTCTACCGCCTGGGGCGCAACGAAGATGCCCTGGTGCAGCTGCGCCGTGCCTGGACCCTGGCCAAGGACCCGGAAATCGCCGCCCACGTGGGCGAAGTGCTGTGGGTGCTCGGCAAGCATGACGAGGCCCGCCACTTCTTCGACGAAGCGGCCAAGCTGGACCCCGAGAACCGCGCGCTGCTGCGCGCCCGCGAGAAATTCAATCCATGAGTGTTTCCTCGATCCGCCCGCTGCTGCTGGCGGCGGTGACCCTGGCGGTCAGTGCCTGCACCAGCGTCGGCACCCAGAAGACCCCCGCGCCGGAAGTTGTGTACACCGTTTCGCCGGCCGCCGAGCGCGCCGAAGAGGCGCGCGTGCAGGCGTTGCGTGCACAGCCGGATTACGCCTTCCAAGGGCGGGTTGCGGTCAGCAAGGGCAAGAACGGTGGCAGCGGCCGCATCGATTGGGTGCAGCAGGGCAGCGAGTACCGCGTGCAGCTGAGCGCGCCGGTCACCCGCCAGAGCTGGACCCTGCAGGGCGACGCGGTGCAGGGTGGGGCGCGGCTGGAAGGGCTGGGCGACGGCCCGCGCACGGGCGACGACGCGCGCCTGTTGCTGCTCGATGCCACCGGCTGGGACATCCCGGTCAGTGAACTGTCCGACTGGACCCGCGGCCTGGTGCTGCGCGGCAGCGGCGAAAGTGCCGTGGAGCGTGATGCCGAGGGCCGCCCGCGGCGCATGCAGCAGGCCGGCTGGCTGATCCAGTACCTGGACTGGTACCCGGCGCAGGACGGGCGCCCGGCCCTGCCGCGGCGCATCGAGGCCAGCCGCGAGGATGCCAAGGTGCGCCTGCTGGTGGACCAGTGGGGCGCCGACGCCCCATGACTGCGCAGATTGACGCCGACGGCTGGTCCTGGTGGCCGGCCCCGGCCAAGCTGAACCTGTTCCTGCATATCACCGGCCGCCGCACCGACGGCTACCACGAACTGCAGACCGTGTTCCGGCTGCTGGACTGGGGCGACCGCATCGGCCTGCGCCTGGGTGAAGACGGTCAGGTGCGCCGCGAAGGTGACGGCCTGGCCGGCGTGGCGGAAGACCAGGATCTGGCCGTGCGCGCCGCGCGGCTGCTGAAGAGTGTGGCGAATGTCGCCCAAGGTGCGGACATCATCGTCGAAAAGCATGTTCCTGCGGGCGGCGGCTTCGGCGGTGGCTCGTCCGACGCGGCCACCGTGCTGGTCGTGCTGAACCGGTTGTGGCAGGCCGGCCTGGACGAAGATGCGCTGGCCGCGCTGGGCCTGCAGCTGGGGGCCGACGTGCCGGTTTTCGTGCGCGGCCGCAATGCCTGGGCCGAAGGGGTGGGCGAGCGCCTGCAGCCGATCGCGCTGCCTGCGGCCTGGTATGTGATCGCCGAACCGGGCGTTCATGTTCCGACCCCGGCCCTGTTTGCTGACCCGGATTTGACGCGCGACAGCCCAGTTGCGAAAATAGAGGACTTCGCTTCCGGCGCTCTGGTCGGAAACGCGTTCGAGCCGGTGCTGCGCCGTCGCGAGCCTGCCGTCGAGGCGGTGCTTGCCGCGTTGAGCCGCATAGGCCGGGCACGTTTGACCGGGTCTGGAAGTGGTTGTTTCGTCGAGTTCGATTCGCAGGCTGCCGCAGAGCAGGGACGAGCGAAATTGCCGAAGGAGTTGCGGGCAAGGGTGGCAGCGGGCGTCATGCGTTCGCCACTGCTGGAAGCACTCGAGCAACACTGATTCATCACTGCAGGGGCGTCGCCAAGAGGCCCAAGGCACCAGGTTTTGATCCTGGCATTCGTAGGTTCGAATCCTACCGCCCCTGCCAATTGCGGCTGTGTCCGCGCCTTCCAGCGCATCGACCGCGCGGGACGTGGAAACAGCCGCGGTGTTGTCAGCAGCAAGGGCCCAACGGTCCTTGCCGCTACCGGATCCCCGCCACTCGTCCCCGCCCGAGACAATCATGATGCAAGAGTCCCCGAACCTGCTGGTATTTTCCGGCAACGCCAACAAACGTCTGGCGCAGAACATCTGCAAGGAACTGGGGGTTCGCCCGGGCAAGGCACTGGTCTCGCACTTCTCCGATGGTGAAGTGCAGGTGGAAATCGAAGAGAACGTGCGCAAGCAGGACGTCTTCGTGATCCAGCCGACCAGCGCGCCGAGCGCGGAAAACCTGATGGAACTGCTGGTGCTGATCGACGCGCTCAAGCGCGCATCGGTGAACAGCGTGACCGCCGTGGTGCCGTACTTCGGTTACTCGCGCCAGGATCGCCGCATGCGCTCCTCGCGCGTGCCGATCACCGCCAAGCTGGCGGCGAAGATGTTCAGCACCGCTGGCGCTGATCGCGTGCTGACCGTCGACCTGCACGCCGACCAGATCCAGGGCTTCTTCGATATCCCGGTGGACAACGTGTATGCGTCCCCGCTGCTGCTGGCCGACATCTGGCGCGCCTACGGCACCGAGAACCTGATCGTCGTTTCGCCGGACGTGGGGGGCGTGGTCCGCGCCCGCGCCGTGGCCAAGCGCCTGGATGATGCCGACCTGGCCATCATCGACAAGCGCCGCCCGCGCGCCAACGTCTCCACCGTGATGAACATCATCGGTGACGTCGAAGGCAAGACCTGCGTGATGGTCGATGACATCGTCGATACCGCCGGCACCCTGTGCGCTGCTGCCGCTGCCCTGAAGGCGCGCGGTGCGCTGAAGGTCGCCGCGTACTGCACCCACGCGGTGCTGTCGGGCCCGGCGGTGGACAACATCACCAACTCGCAGCTGGACGAACTGGTGGTGACCGACACCATCCCGCTGAAGGACGCCGCGCGCGTGTGCAGCAAGATCCGCCAGCTCAGCGTGGCGGAAATGCTGGCCGAAACGATGCGCCGCATCGCCTTCGGCGAGTCGGTCAGCTCGCTGTACGTCGATTGAGAATCCGCCCCTGCCAGCAACGGCGGGGGCATGCCCCGGATGCTTCTGGTCGCGGAAGCATCTTCAACCGCCTCGCCGCAAGGCAAGGCAACAACCTGAGTAGTCGAAAATGTCGAAGACCCATGAAATCAAGGTCACCAAGCGTGAACTGCAGCGTAAGGGTGCGAGCCGCCGCCTGCGTCACGCTGGTGTGATCCCGGCCATCGTGTACGGCGGCAACGCCGAGCCGGTCGCCATCAGCCTGGACCACAACGAAATCTGGCTGGCCCAGCAGAACGAGTGGTTCTATGCCTCCATCCTGGACCTGAACCTGGACGGCCAGGTGCAGAAGGTCCTGCTGCGTGACATGCAGCGCCACCCGTACAAGCAGCTGATCATGCACCTGGACTTCCAGCGCGTGAACGAGAACGAAGCCCTGACCGCTTCGGTTCCGCTGCACTTCGTCAACGAAGACACCTCGCCGGCTGGCAAGGCTGCCGACGTCGTGGTCACCCACGAACTGAAGGAAGTGACCATCACCTGCCTGCCGAAGGACCTGCCGGAGTCGATCGAAGTCGACCTGGGCGGCCTGAACGCCGGTGACGTGGTGTACCTGTCCAACATCAAGCTGCCGAAGGGCGTGGAAATCCCGGCGCTGGCGCTGGGCAAGGACCACGACGACGCCATCGTCACCGCCAAGACCGGCAAGGTCGACGCGGCCGACGAAGAAGCTCCGGCTGCCGAGTAATACCCAAGCGGTGCCTGCCTTCGGGCAGGCACCGTGCTGGAAGGAACCATGGCAGGATTGCGACTGATCGTCGGTCTGGGCAACCCCGGATCGGAACACGCCCGGACCCGGCACAATGCCGGGTTTCATTTCGTTGAGGCCCTGGCTGAAAAAGCCGGTGCGCGCTGGAACGTGGACAGCAAGCTGTTCGGCGAGACCGCCAAGGTCGAGATCGCCGGGCAGACGGTCTGGCTGCTGAAGCCGGCCACCTTCATGAACCTCAGCGGCAAGTCGGTCACCGCCGCACAGCGGTTCTGGAAGATCGAGCCGGAGGAAACCCTGCTGGCCCACGACGAACTGGACCTGCCGCCCGGTGCCATACGGCTGAAGTTCGACGGCGGCCACGGCGGCCAGAATGGCCTGCGCGACACCATGCGCCTGCTCGGCCACGGCAGGTTCCACCGCCTGCGCGTGGGCATCGGCCACCCCGGCCACAAGGATCGCGTGGTGGGTTGGGTGCTGGGTCGCCCGTCCAAGGACGATGACGTGCTGATTGCCCGTGCCATCGACGATGCCATCGACGTGCTGCCGCTGGCCGTACAAGGCGATTTCAACGAAGCAATGAAGCGCCTGCACACCCCGAAATAGCGCTTCTGGTAGGTGCCAACCTTGGTTGGCACACAATCAACCAGACCGGTAGGGTAGGTGCCAACCTTGGTTGGCACGGAATCAACCAGACCGGTAGGTGCCAACCTTGGTTGGCACACAATGATCGACACCGAGATGGATTGGCCAAGCAGCGCGCGCGCTGTTTCACCAATCACTTTCACCCCAGAGAGCTGTCACCCATGGGTATCAAATGCGGCATCGTCGGCCTGCCCAACGTCGGCAAGTCGACCCTGTTCAACGCGCTGACCAAGGCGGGCATCGCCGCGGCGAACTTCCCGTTCTGCACCATCGAACCGAACGTCGGCATTGTGCCGGTGCCGGACCCGCGCCTGGGCGAACTGGCCGGCATCATCAATCCGCAGAAGGTCATTCCGACCGCCGTGGAATTCGTCGACATCGCCGGCCTGGTCGCCGGTGCCGCCAGCGGTGAAGGCCTGGGCAACAAGTTCCTGGCCCACATCCGCGAAGTCGATGCGATCACCCACGTGGTGCGCTGCTTCGAGAACGCCGACGTCATCCACGTCAACAACAAGGTCGACCCGATCTCGGACATCGAAACCATCGATACCGAATTGGCGCTGGCCGACCTGGACAGCGTCGAGAAGGCCCTGAACCGCGCCGAGCGCGCCGCCAAGGGTGGCGACAAGGAAGCGGCCGCGCGCAAGCCGGTGCTGGCCAAGCTGCAGGCTGCCCTGTCCGACGGCAAGTCCGGCCGTTCGGTCGGCCTGGACGAGGAAGAGAAGGCGCTGGTCCGTGACCTGTTCCTGCTGACCCTCAAGCCGGTGATGTACATCGCCAACGTGCTGGAAGACGGTTTCGAGAACAACCCGCACCTGGACGCCGTGCGCGCCCACGCCGCCGCCGAAGGCGCGCAGGTGGTGCCGGTGTCGGCCGCGATCGAAGAAGAGCTGTCTCAGCTCGACGACGAAGACCGCGACACCTTCCTGGCCGACCTGGGCCTGAGCGAGCCGGGCCTGAACCGCGTGATCAACGCGGCCTACAGCCTGCTGGGCCTGCAGACCTACTTCACCGCTGGCGTGAAGGAAGTCCGCGCATGGACCGTGCGCAAGGGCGCCACCGCCCCGCAGGCTGCCGCCGTCATCCACACCGACTTCGAGAAGGGCTTCATCCGCGCCGAAACCATCGCGTATGACGACTTCATCAAGTACAAGGGCGAAGCCGGCGCCAAGGAAGCCGGTCGCCTGCGCCTGGAAGGCAAGGAATACCGCGTGCAGGAAGGCGACGTGCTGCACTTCCGCTTCAACGTCTGATCCTGCCGCAACGGATCGACCCCGAACGCCCCGCCCTGTGCGGGGCGTTCGCGTTTCTGGCGCCGCGGCGATGGCTGGTGAAAAAACAACCACGCACTGAAACGCTTGCCGTGCGTGGCTCTCAGCCACTTGTCCACACCAAACCCCCACCACTTTCCACGCGCGGTGTGGAAAACCATGGGGTGCACGCCAGGCAGGTGCCAACCTTGGTTGGCACAGCGCGTGGTGGATAAATTTTCACCACGCCCCGGAACGCCTGCGCCGCAACGCTCGCACCCACTTGTCCACACCAAGTTCCCATCGCTTTCCACGTGCCGTGTGGAAAACAAACATGGGCATGGACAAAAAATCACCACCCCTGCAAACGCTTGTACGGCAATGCTCGCGCCCACTTGTCCACACCAAGTTCGCATCGCTTTCCACGCGTGGTGTGGAAAACCCTGGCGGCGCGCTCTGGTAGTCGCCCGCCAGGGTGGGCGCGCGGCAAATCCATGCCCACCAAGGTGGGCATCTACCAAAGCCCGGATCACCTCGCATCCTGTGCTCTGGTAGTCGCCCACCTTGGTGGGCGCGCGGCAGGCCCATGCCCACCAAGGTGGGCATCTACCAAAGCCCGGTTCCGAAACGAACAAGGCCCGCCAATGGCGGGCCCTGTTCTCCACAGCCTGCGCTGCAGCCCGCCTTACAGCGCGCTGCCACCAAACTTGTGGGTGTACTGCAGGTTGATCGTGCGCCCCACCGTGTCGAACCAGGAAACGTCGTAGTAGGGGTACGCCGTATACGAGGCGTCCTTCGGCGGCATCTTGTTGAACACGTTCACCACCGACAGCGACAGCCGCGCATGGTCGTCGAAGCGGTACTGCACCGACGCGTTGTAGCGGTAGGTCGCCTTGATGTACGGGCTGTCACCGCTGTCCCAGTCGAACACCTGGTCGTAGCTGTCCGAGGTCGGCAGCTTGCCCAGGCGCGAACCGTACACCGTGGCCGACCACGCCGCCTTCTCCCAGGTCACGCTCAGGCTGGTCTTGGTGCGCGGAATGTCGAAGCCACTGTTCACCGCGAACTGGTCTTCCACCGGATCGCCCGGGAACTGCTGGAATTCGTGCTTCTTCACCCAGGTGTGGTTGCCGTTGAAGGAGAACTCGCCGATGCCGGTCTGCACGCGCCAGCGCAGGCCCACGTCCACACCCTGGGTGCGCTCGCGGGCGATGTTCACCGGGTTCACGTGCACGCCGTACAGGCGGCCGTCGTCGGTGCGGGTCACCCGGGCCAGGGCATCCACGCAGGTGGCCGAGGTGGCGTCCAGCTCGCCCAGGCGGCAGGCCGCCTCGTCGCGCAGGATCGCATCCACGTTCATGTCCTGCACCTGGTTGCGCATGTCGATGTCGAACCAGTCCGCGCTGATGTCGAAGCCGCCGCCGGGCGACCAGACGAAACCGGCGCTCCACGAGGTGCTGGTTTCCGGGTCCAGGCGACGGTTGCCTTCGCGGCTGCGCACCAGGTTCTCTTCGTAGTCGCTGCAGTCATCAGCGCCGTCGCTCAGGCAGCCGTAGTAGTCGTTGCCGGCGGTCTCGTCGTTGCCGGGGCCGGCGTACACGTAGTGCAGGTCCGGCGCACGGAACGCGGTGCCGTAGGAACCGCGCACCAGCAGCGTGTCGATCGGGCGCCATTCCAGGCCGCCACTCCAGGTGGCCTTGCCGATCGTGTTGCCCGAATAGCGGTACTGGTCGTAACGGCCGGCCACGCTCAGGTTCACGCTGTCCAGCAGCGGCATGCGCAGCTCGGCGGCGGTGGCCCAGCGGTTGCGCGAGCCTTCGCCGTTGGAATCCTTCCAGCTGTAGTAGTAGTACTGCGTGGCCAGCGGATCGGGATTCAGCGCGTAGGCCTGCTGGCCCACTTCCACGGTGGCGGCAAAGCCGGCATCGCCGCCGGGCAGGCCGAACAGCGCGCCATTGGTCAGGGTAAAGGCGGCCGTTTCCGTGCGCGACTTCGGCGTATAGGTGGTGCGCGCGGCGATCGAATCGTATTCGGCGCGGGTCAGCGGACGGTACAGGCGGTCCGGATCGGCGTTGTAGATCGGGAAGCCGTCGTCATCCTCGCCCAGCTGCGGGCCCAGGAACAGATCGTTGGCCTTGGCCGCCACGATCTGCGGCCAGCTGATCCGCGACTGGTACTGCGAATGGCTCAGGGCGGCTTCGTAATCCCAGTTGCCGGTAAGGTTGCCCTTGAAGCCGGTGGTCACGCTGAAGGTCTTCTGCGTGCTGCGCACCATGGCATTGCGCAGGCCGCCCATTTCCTCCGGCGAGAACTGGCGCTGCCAGAACTCGATTTCACCGGTGGCGGCATTGTTGAAGTAGCCCGACTCGTCACCATCGGGCGCCATGCGGCCCCACGAGGTGACATCGCGCATCAGCGCAAGGCTGTGGTAGCCCAGCTGCACATCGGCGAACCACTGCTGGCCGTTGTCGAAGTCGTAGCTGAGCGAGGCGTAGCCATTGGCGCCGCGGCGCTTGCTGAGGATGGTGCCGTAGCCGATCGACGCATCGCTGCCGCAGTAGTAGCCGTAGCGCGGGCGGAAGGCATGGTAGGTGCTGCCGTTGTTCTGCCCGGCCAGGGCATCGCAGGTGGCTGCGCCCGGGTCGAGGTAGTCATCGTTGTAGTCGGTGCGCAGGTAAGCGCGGCGGGCGATGCGCGAGCCCTCGGTGGGGCCGTCCTGGGTCGAATCCTGCTGTTCGCGCTCGTACGCCCACAGCGGGGTCTGCGACTGCAGCTCCACGCTGTACACCGCGTTGAAGTTGCCGCGGCTGAAGCCACTGGCCAGGCTCATGTCGAACGAGTCGCCGCCGCCTTCGGTGGTGGTGCCCATGCGCACGTCCACCGTGGTGCCATCGGCCTGCTTCTTCAGGATGAAGTTGACCACGCCGGCGATCGCGTCCGAGCCGTAGATGGCCGAGGCGCTGCCGGTCAGCACTTCAATGCGCTCGATCATGCCCAGCGGAATGTTGGACACGTCGGTGAAGTTGCTGCGGCCCTGGAACGGCATCGGGAAGTCGGCAATGCGGCGGCCGTTAACCAGCACCAGCGTGTGGTTCGGGCCCAGCCCGCGCAGATCGACCTGCTGTGCGCCGGGCGAGAAGTCGGCGCCGCTGGACGACTGCTGGCTCTGCGTCTCGCCGCCGTTCTGGGTCATCGCGCGCAGCACGTCCGGCACGCTGGTGAAGCCGGCCGACTGGATCTGTTCGGCGCTGATCACGGTGATCGGTGCCGGGCCTTCCACCTGCGCACGCGGAATGCGCGAGCCGGTGACGTGCACCGCGTCCAATTGTTGAACCGAAGCGGTCGCCGGATCCTGGGCCGCGGCCGAAGCAGCCACCCCCATCAACGCCAGCTGGATCGACCACGCCATCGCCTGTCTACGCATGAAGAATTCCCGGAAGTGATGCCGGCCCGCAGAGGAGGGGCCCTGTCCCCCATTCAGTTTTCCCGGATGGGCGCGCGCATTTAACGCCTTTTTTATGTCCTTGACTACTGTCTTTCTATCTGGCAAAGAGTGAAAACGGTTGCAAGTCGATTCTGTTCAGGGAGATCAGCATGCGACAGGCCTTTTCCGGTCTCTGGCTTCGCCTGGCCCTGTGCACGGGGATGGCGCTGGCATGGGCGCTCCCGGTTGCGGCCCAGAGCCTGCAGGAGCCCGGCTTTGCCTATTACGAGACCGGCAATCTCGACGCGCCCCGACCGGGCCCGCGCGCACCGGCGATGATGCTGATGGGCGGCGGCGAGTGGGTGCCGGAGGCCTTCCAGTGGTGGCTGCGGCAGGCGGGCAACGGCCGTGTGCTGATCCTGCGCGCCTCCGGCGACGACGACCTGCAGCAACGCCTGCACAACGACATTGGCGGCACCACCGCGGTCCAGACCCTGGTCTTCGACAGTCGCCGCGGTGCCGACGATCCCGCCGTGCTGCGGGTGGTAGCGGCGGCCGACGCGATCTTCATTGCCGGTGGCGACCAGGCCCGCTATATCCGCTTCTGGAAGGGCACTGCGCTCAATCGGGCCCTCAATGCCCACGTCCGCGCCGGCAAGCCGATCGCCGGAACCAGTGCCGGACTGGCGATCCTGGGCGGCTATGCCTATGGCGCGCTGGATGGCGGCAGCATCGATTCGGCCAGTGCGTTGGCCGACCCGCGTGGCGCGGCCGTCACCCTCGACCATGGCTTCCTGCAGATGCCTTACCTGCAGCGCGTGGTCACCGACACCCACTTCGACAAGCGCGACCGCCTCGGCCGCCTGATCGTCTTCGTCGCCCGGGCCGCGCAGGACAGTGGCGATCCGGACATGGTCGGCATTGGCGTGGACGAAGATACCGCCCTGTGCGTGGAGCCCGATGGCCACGCGCGTGTCTACAGCGCGGACGGGCAGGGCAAGGTATGGGTGGTGCGCCCCGGGCGTGGCGCCGACCACCTGGTCGAAGGCGAGCCGCTGCGCTTCCATGCCGTGCCGGTCACGGTGGTCGCCTCGGGTGGCCGCCTGCGGCTTGATGATTTCCAGGCCGACGTGGACGATCAGCTGCTGGCTGACATCGATGACGGCCTGATCGAGCTCACCCGCCGCTAGCGTCGGGCGTGGCCCGGCGCTACCGAACCTCATTCCCCTGGAGACGTACCCGATGAAACTGCGCCTGGCGCTGTCTGCCCTGTTGTCCCTGCCCCTGCTCGCGCAGGCGGCTGCGCCCTCACCGCTGCTGGTCATCCATGGCGGCGCCGGCGTGGAGCGCAAGGACCTGTCGCCTGCCGAGGAAAAGGCGGCGCGCGATGCCTTGAAGGCGGCACTGTTGAAGGGCCACGCCGAGCTGGCCGCGGGCCGCCCGGCGCTGGCCGCAGTAACGGCGGCGATCACCGTGCTGGAGGACGATCCGACCTTCAACGCGGGCAAGGGCGCGGTGTTCACCCATGAAGGGCGCAACGAACTGGATGCGGCGGTGATGGACGGCGCCAGCCAGACCGCCGGTGCGGTGGCGGGCGTGCAGCGGGTGCGCAACCCGATCCTGCTGGCGCAGACGGTCATGCAGAAGTCCCGCCACGTGATGATGGTGGGGCAGGGGGCCGAGGCGTTTGCCGCCGAGCAGGGCATCACCCTGGTCGACCCCTCCTACTTCCGTACCGACAAGCGCTGGCAGCAGCTGCAGCGGGCACTGAAGGAAGAGGCCAGTGGCCAGGCCCATGCCGATCTGGAAACGGCCAGGCATTTCGGCACGGTCGGTGCGGTGGCGCTGGATGCGCAGGGCCACCTGGCGGCGGGCACGTCCACCGGCGGCATGACCAACAAGCGCTACGGCCGGGTCGGTGATTCGCCGATCATCGGCGCCGGCACCTGGGCCGATGCACAGTGCGCCGTGTCGGGTACCGGCTGGGGCGAGTACTACATCCGTACCGCGGCGGCGCACGAGATCTGCGCGCGCATCCGCTACCAGGCGCAGTCGCCGGAACAGGCGGGCAGGGCGGTGATCAACGAGATGATTCCGAAGATGGGCGGCGACGGTGGCGCGATCGTGCTCGCGGCAGACGGAAAAATGGCCACGCCGTTCAACACTCAGGGCATGTATCGGGGCTGGATTGGCGCCGACGGCGTGCCACATGTCGCTATTTTCGCCAGCGATCCCCTGCCGCTTCCCGGGCAATAACCTTGTGCATCAAGGGGTTTGCAACAACGTGTGAAAAAAGTGGAAAAAAGCGTTGACAGCCCCCCGCCTCATCAGCAGAATAAGCGGCTCACCACCACACACCGCACCGCTTCGGCGGCACGGGATGGGGCGGTAAGGAGGGATACCCAAGCGGCCAACGGGGGCAGACTGTAAATCTGCTGGCTTACGCCTTCGGTGGTTCGAATCCACCTCCCTCCACCAGTTTCACGTTGTGACATTCCCGGCGCGGGAGTAGTTCAATGGTAGAACCTCAGCCTTCCAAGCTGATGGTGCGGGTTCGATTCCCGTCTCCCGCTCCATTGAATGAACTTTGAATATTATCGAGTTCGTGTCATAATGCAAAACTCGGCTCACGTAGCTCAGTCGGTAGAGCACTTCCTTGGTAAGGAAGAGGTCGAAGGTTCGATTCCTTTCGTGAGCACCATCTTAAGCATCACCTCTCAGACGAATTCGAGATAAGCAGCCATGGCCAAGGGTAAGTTCGAGCGCACCAAGCCGCACGTCAATGTCGGCACCATCGGTCACGTCGACCACGGCAAGACCACGCTGACCGCCGCACTGACCAAGATCGGTGCCGAGCGCTTCGGTGGTGAATTCAAGGACTACTCGGCGATCGACGCCGCGCCGGAAGAAAAGGCGCGTGGCATCACGATCTCGACCGCGCACGTCGAATACGAATCCACCACCCGTCACTACGCCCACGTCGATTGCCCGGGCCACGCTGACTACGTCAAGAACATGATCACCGGTGCCGCCCAGATGGACGGCGCGATCCTGGTGTGCTCGGCCGCTGACGGCCCGATGCCGCAGACCCGCGAGCACATCCTGCTGTCGCGTCAGGTCGGCGTCCCGTACATCGTCGTGTTCCTGAACAAGGCCGACATGGTTGACGATGCCGAGCTGCTGGAACTGGTCGAAATGGAAGTCCGCGAACTGCTGAGCAAGTACGAGTTCCCGGGCGACGACACCCCGATCATCTCGGGTTCGGCTCGTCTGGCGCTGGAAGGTGACCAGAGCGAAATCGGCGTGCCGGCGATCATCAAGCTGGTCGACGCGCTGGACACCTGGATTCCGGAGCCGGAGCGTGCAGTCGACAAGCCGTTCCTGATGCCGGTGGAAGACGTGTTCTCGATCTCGGGCCGCGGCACCGTGGTGACCGGTCGTATCGAGCGCGGCGTGATCAAGGTCGGCGAAGAAATCGAAATCGTCGGTATCCGTCCGGTGCAGAAGACCACCGTGACCGGCGTCGAAATGTTCCGTAAGCTGCTGGATCAGGGCCAGGCAGGCGACAATGCCGGTCTGCTGCTGCGCGGCACCAAGCGTGACGACGTCGAGCGCGGCCAGGTTCTGGCCAAGCCGGGCACCATCAAGCCGCACACCACCTTCGAAGGCGAAGTGTACGTGCTGTCGAAGGACGAAGGCGGCCGTCACACCCCGTTCTTCAACGGCTACCGCCCGCAGTTCTACTTCCGTACCACCGACATCACCGGTAAGGCCAACCTGCCGGAAGGCGTCGAGATGGTGATGCCGGGCGACAACGTGAAGATGGTTGTCGAGCTGATCAACCCGGTGGCAATGGACGAAGGCCTGCGCTTCGCCATCCGCGAAGGCGGCCGTACCGTCGGTGCCGGCGTGGTCTCGAAGATCATCGCGTAAGCCTGCAGTGCCGGCGGTTGCATAGCACCGCCGGTTACGCGAGTGGCGGGCCGGGAACCTCGGTCCGCCTTCGCCGTCTAAGGGAAGGCAAGTCTCAATCTGTACGCCAGTAGCTCAATTGGCAGAGCAGCGGTCTCCAAAACCGCAGGTTGGGGGTTCGAGTCCCTCCTGGCGTGCCATCTGCCACCCTATCCAGCGGCCCAGCCGTCGCTAAAGCAGATATAGCCCGATGAATAGCAAGATCGAACACTCCAAGGATACTTCCGCCATCGGTGGGGATATCGTCAAGTACGCCCTGGCCTCGCTGCTGGTGCTGGCTGGTCTGTTCGTCTGGTTCTGGTTCTCCGCTGATTCCGGTCGTGCCACCCAGTTGGGGGCGTGGACGGGTCAGCTGCGTGCGTTGGCGGTGGTGGTCGGTCTGGTTGGCGGTGTCGGCGTGTTCATGCTGACCGGCAAGGGGCGCGACACCCGCGAATTCCTCTCCGAGTCGCGCTTCGAACTGCGCAAGGTGGTCTGGCCGACGCGCCAGGAAGCCGTTCGCATGACCTGGGTCGTGATTGTCGTGGTGGTCATCCTCAGCCTGCTGCTGGGTGGCTTCGACTTCCTGATCCAGAAACTGACTCAGTGGTTCCTGAGCCGCTAAGGAGAAATGCATGAAGCGTTGGTACGTCGTTCACGCCTATTCGGGCTTCGAGAAGTCGGTTGCGCAGGCCCTGCGTGATCGCATCGCCCGTGACGGCATGGAAGAGCGCTTCGGCGACGTCCTGGTCCCGACCGAAGAAGTGGTCGAGATGCGTGCCGGTCAGAAGCGTCGTTCCGAGCGCAAGTTCTTCCCGGGTTACGTGCTGGTCCAGATCGAGACCCACGAAGAAGCCGGTATTCCGCGCATCGACAACGAAAGCTGGCACCTGGTGAAGGAAACCCCGCGCGTGATGGGCTTCATCGGCGGCACTGCCGATCGTCCGCTGCCGATCGCCGATTCCGAAGCCGAGGCCATCCTGAATCGCGTTCAGGAAGGCGTGGAAAAGCCGCGCCCGAAGGTGCTGTTCGAGCCGGGCCAGATGGTCCGCGTCACCGATGGCCCGTTCAACGATTTCAATGGCGTCGTCGAAGAAGTCAACTACGAGAAGAGCCGTCTGCGCGTCTCGGTGCTGATCTTCGGTCGTGCCACCCCGGTCGAACTCGAGTTCGGTCAGGTCGAAAAGGCCGTCTGACCAACGGTAGAGTCGAGCTTGCTCGACTTTCCGTTCAGTCGAGCAAGCTCGACTCTACAAGAGGAACCGGGCATTGCCCGGTTTCCTTCGTTTACGTGCCGCTTCAGGCACGTGAAGAAAAAACCTGCTATAGTGCGCGGCTCCCGCTGGGATGCCAGCGGAGCCAGGCCGCCGCAAGGTGGCCTTCGGCATGATTTCAAAACGCGATGCCGGGACGCGTGATTCCCGGTCCGATGGGGAGCCTGTTGTCGAAAGGCGCTAGCACCCGGAGAGCACTCAAATGGCAAAGAAAGTTGTCGGTTACATCAAGCTGCAGGTGAAGGCCGGTCAGGCCAACCCCTCGCCGCCGGTCGGTCCTGCGCTGGGTCAGCGCGGCCTGAACATCATGGAATTCTGCAAGGCGTTCAACGCTGCCACGCAGAAGCTCGAGCCGGGTCTGCCGGTTCCGGTGATCATCACGGCCTACTCGGACCGTACGTTCACCTTCATCACCAAGAGCACCCCGGCCACCACTCTGCTGAAGAAGGCCGCTGGCATCTCGTCGGGCTCCAAGCGCCCGAACACCGAGAAGGTCGGCAAGGTCACCCGTAAGCAGCTGGAAGAGATCGCCAAGGCGAAGGAACCGGATCTGACTGCCGCCGACCTGGACGCCGCCGTGCGTACCATCGCTGGCTCTGCCCGTTCCATGGGCCTCGTGGTGGAGGGTTAATAAGATGGCACAGACCAAGCGTGAGAAGGCCATCAAGGCCGCCGTTGTCCCGGGCAAGTCGTACGCCTTCGAGGACGCGATCAACATCCTGAAGAACGCCACCAAGGCCAAGTTCGTCGAGTCGATCGACGTTGCCGTGCGCCTGGGCGTCGATGCGAAGAAGTCCGACCAGCAGGTCCGTGGCTCCACCGTGCTGCCGGCTGGTACCGGCAAGTCGGTCCGCGTTGCCGTGTTCGCTCCGGCCGGTGCCAAGGCTGACGAAGCCCTGGCCGCTGGCGCCGAAGCCGTCGGTATGGACGACCTGGCCGAGAAGATGCAGGCCGGCGATCTGAACTACGACGTCGTCATCGCCACCCCGGACGCCATGCGCGTCGTCGGTAAGCTGGGCACCGTGCTGGGCCCGCGCGGCCTGATGCCGAACCCGAAGGTCGGCACCGTTTCCCCGAACCCGGGTGAAGCTGTGAAGAACGCCAAGTCGGGCCAGGTCCGTTACCGCACCGACAAGGCCGGTATCATCCACTGCACCATCGGCAAGGCCGACTTCGCCGAAGACGCGCTGAAGTCGAACCTGACCGCGCTGCTGCTGGACCTGATCAAGGCCAAGCCGGCCACCTCGAAGGGCACCTACCTGCAGAAGGTTTCGGTCAGCTCGACGATGGGCCCGGGCGTCACCGTCGACCAGTCGTCGCTGACCCTGAAGTAATTGTTTCAAGCGGTCACGGTACCTTCGGGCATCGTGACCGTGACATTTGAAGGCATCGCCGGCCGCACACCGCCGGCGGTAGCCGTCAAAGACCGCAGGCGCGGTCGTGGCAATACCGGCGACGGGCACGGAAGCTCGATATGGCAGGGAGTCGCCGCCGGCGCAGCAATGACCGCTTAATCGATTCCCCGGAATCAACCTGCGTAGATGGTGCCCTTCTGGAGTTT
Source organism: Stenotrophomonas sp. S49 (assembly GCF_016624905.1). Lineage (NCBI taxonomy): Bacteria > Pseudomonadati > Pseudomonadota > Gammaproteobacteria > Lysobacterales > Lysobacteraceae > Stenotrophomonas > Stenotrophomonas sp. S49. The sequence continues at coordinate 51,727 of NZ_JACVUD010000001.1, forward strand.
TTCTGGTTCACGCACGTCTGGGATCTTCCCCGATTGCACTCCAGGTCTGGAACGGCCCACCCCCGGAACATCATTCCGATGTTCCCGGCGTCCAGGACGGATGCCGCACAGGACCGCACACGGCAGGAGCCGTAAGCGGAGTTCAATTGGAGGAGTGCAATGGCTCTCAATCTGTCCCAGAAGCAAGAAGTAGTCGCCGAGCTGGCAGACGTCGCCGCCAAGGCCCACTCCTTGATCGCAGCTGAATACGCTGGCACCACGGTCGCTCAGATGACCGCGATGCGTAAGCAGGCTCGTGAAACCGGTGTTTTCTTGAAGGTTGTCAAGAACACCCTGGCGTCGCGCGCTGTTGAAGGCACCGAGTTCGCAGTCGCACAGGACCAGATGGTTGGTCCGCTGCTGTACGCGTTCTCGCTCGAGGAGCCCGGCGCAGCCGGTCGCCTGATCAAGGAAGCCGCCAAGGGCAACGACAAGCTGAAGGCTAAGGTCGTCGCCATCGGTGGTGAAGTGTTCCCGGCAAGCCACGTCGACGTGCTGGCATCGCTGCCGACCCGCGACCAGGCCCTGGCCATGCTGGCCCGCGTCCTGACCGAGCCGGTCACGATGTTTGCCCGCGCCATCAAGGCAATCGGCGACAAGCAGGGTGGTGGCGACGTCGCCGCCGACGCTGCTGAACCGGCCGCCGAGACCGCCTGAGTTTCTACTAATCGTGGTTCCTGACGGAACCTCAATCCAGAAAAACATCCAAAGGTAATTATCATGTCCCTTACCAACGAACAGATCGTCGACGCCATCGCCGAGAAGTCCCTGATGGAAGTGATGGAGCTGGTCAAGGCCATCGAAGAAAAGTTCGGCGTCTCCGCCGCTGCTCCGGTTGCCGTGGCTGCTGCCGCTGGCCCGGCTGCCGCTGTTGAAGAGCAGACCGAATTCACCGTCACCCTGAAGACTGCTGGCGACAAGAAGGTCGAAGTCATCAAGGCCGTCCGCGCCATCACCGGCCTGGGCCTGAAGGAAGCGAAGGACCTGGCCGAAGCCGGTGGCGTCCTGAAGGAAGGCGCTTCGAAGGACGAAGCCGAGAAGATGAAGAAGGACCTGGAAGCTGCTGGCGCGACTGTCGAAGTCAAGTAAGCACTTCCCTTGCATCGTCATCGATTCACGGCGATGCAGCCAAGGCTGGGGGCGTAAGCCCCCGGCCTTTGGTCGTTCCTGCGGTGGTGTGTATCCACGACCTGCGTGGAACCCATCGGTAGATCCACGCCATGCGTGGATGCAACAAGCGGCAAAAAAGCCCAACACGGGCTGCAGTCAAACCCCGGCCGGCCAGCGCAGCGCGCGGCAGCAGGGGCGTGGTAGCAGACGAGTTGGCAGTTGGAAGTAGCGGGAGAAGGCGTGCTGGTGCCGGCAATACCAGCGACTTCCAACTGACAATTTCAAGTTCCCTTCGGGTTGTGGACGCACGACCCGCACAACAAGGTGGAAGACCTCATGACGTCCTATTCGTTCACCGAAAAAAAGCGCATCCGCAAGGATTTCGGCAAGCAGCGCTCGATCCTGGAAGTTCCCTTCCTGCTCGCCATCCAGGTGGATTCCTACCGTGATTTCCTCCAGGAAAACGTCGATCCGGCCAAGCGCGCCGATTACGGCCTGCACGCTGCGCTGAAGTCGGTCTTCCCGATCGCCAGCTACAGCGGCAACGCCGCCCTGGAATACGTCGGCTACAAGCTGGGCGAGCCGGTCTTCGACGAGCGTGAGTGCCGCCAGCGTGGCATGAGCTACGGCGCGCCGCTGCGCGTCACCGTGCGCCTGGTCATCTACGACCGTGAGTCGTCGACCAAGGCCATCAAGTACGTGAAGGAGCAGGAGGTCTATCTGGGCGAAATCCCGCTGATGACCGAAAACGGCACCTTCATCGTCAACGGCACCGAGCGCGTCATCGTCTCGCAGTTGCACCGCTCGCCGGGTGTGTTCTTCGACCACGACCGTGGCAAGACCCACAGCTCGGGCAAGCTGCTGTACAGCGCCCGCATCATTCCTTACCGCGGCTCCTGGCTGGACTTCGAGTTCGACCCGAAGGACGCGCTGTTCACCCGTATCGACCGCCGCCGCAAGCTGCCGGTGTCGATCCTGCTGCGCGCGCTTGGCTACAGCAACGAAGAGATGCTGGCCGAGTTCTTCGAGATCAACACCTTCCACATCAACCCGGATGAAGGCGTCCAGCTGGAGCTGGTGCCCGAGCGCCTGCGTGGCGAAACCCTGGGCTTCGACCTCGCCGACGGCGACAAGGTCATCGTGGAAGCCGGCAAGCGCATCACCGCGCGCCACATCAAGCAGCTGGAAGCCTCGGGCATCGCCGCCCTGGCCGTGCCGGACGACTACATCGTCGGCCGCATCCTGTCGCACGACGTGGTCGATGCGTCGACCGGTGAACTGCTGGCCCAGGCCAACGACGAAATCAGCGACGAACAGCTGCAGAACTTCCGCAAGGCCGGCGTCGATGCGGTGGGCACCCTGTGGGTGAACGACCTGGATCGTGGCCCGTACCTGTCCAACACCCTGCGCATCGATCCGACCAAGACCCAGCTGGAAGCCCTGGTCGAAATCTACCGCATGATGCGTCCGGGCGAGCCGCCGACCAAGGATGCCGCGCAAAACCTGTTCCACAACCTGTTCTTCACCTTCGAGCGCTACGACCTGTCCGCGGTCGGCCGCATGAAGTTCAACCGTCGCGTGGGCCGCAAGGAAACCACCGGCGAAGCCGTGCTGTACGACCGCAAGTACTACGGCGAGCGTAACGACGAAGAATCCAAGCGCCTGGTTGCCGCCCACGGCGACAGCTCCGACATCCTGGACGTGATCAAGGTCCTGACCGAGATCCGCAACGGTCGCGGCGTGGTCGATGACATCGATCACCTGGGCAACCGTCGCGTGCGTTCGGTCGGTGAAATGGCCGAAAACGTGTTCCGCGTGGGCCTGGTCCGCGTCGAGCGCGCGGTCAAGGAACGCCTGTCGATGGCCGAATCCGAAGGCCTGACCCCGCAGGAACTGATCAACGCCAAGCCGGTCGCCGCAGCCATCAAGGAGTTCTTCGGCTCCTCGCAGCTGTCGCAGTTCATGGATCAGAACAACCCGCTGTCGGAAGTGACCCACAAGCGTCGCGTCTCGGCCCTGGGCCCGGGCGGTCTGACCCGTGAGCGCGCCGGCTTCGAAGTGCGCGACGTGCACCCGACCCATTACGGCCGCGTCTGCACCATCGAAACCCCGGAAGGCCCGAACATCGGCCTGATCAACTCGCTGGCCGTGTATGCCCGCACCAACCAGTACGGTTTCCTCGAGACCCCGTACCGCAAGGTCGTGGACGGCAAGGTGTACGACGAAGTCGAATTCCTGTCGGCCATCGAAGAAAACGAGTACGTCATTGCGCAGGCCAACGCGCTGACCGACGCCAACAGCGTGCTGACCGAGCAGTTCGTTCCCTGCCGCTTCCAGGGCGAATCGCTGCTGAAGCCGCCGGCAGAAGTCCACTTCATGGACGTCTCGCCGATGCAGACCGTGTCGATCGCAGCCGCGCTGGTTCCGTTCCTGGAGCACGATGACGCCAACCGTGCACTGATGGGCGCCAACATGCAGCGCCAGGCCGTGCCGACCCTGCGTGCGCAGAAGCCGCTGGTGGGTACCGGCATCGAACGCGCCGTGGCCCGTGACTCGGGTGTGACCGTCAACGCCCGTCGTGGTGGCGAGATCGTGCAGATCGACGCCGCGCGCATCGTGGTGAAGGTGGTTGAAGAAGAAATCGTCGGCGCCACCGATGCCGGCGTGGACATCTACAACCTGGTCAAGTACACCCGTTCGAACCAGAACACCTGCATCAACCAGCGTCCGCTGGTCCAGGTGGGCGACATCATCGCCCGCGGCGACGTGCTGGCCGACGGTCCGTCCACCGACATCGGCGAACTGGCCCTGGGCCAGAACATGCTGATCGCGTTCATGCCGTGGAACGGCTACAACTTCGAAGACTCCATCCTGCTCTCCGAGCGCGTGGTGGAAGAGGATCGTTACACCACGATCCACATCGAAGAGCTGACCTGCGTTGCGCGTGACACCAAGCTGGGGCCGGAAGAAATCTCCGCCGACATCCCGAACGTTTCCGAGCAGGCGCTGAACCGCCTGGACGAAAGCGGCGTGGTGTACATCGGTGCCGAAGTCCGCGCCGGCGACATCATGGTCGGCAAGGTCACCCCGAAGGGCGAAAGCCAGCTGACCCCGGAAGAGAAGCTGCTGCGCGCGATCTTCGGCGAGAAGGCTTCGGACGTGAAGGACAGCTCGCTGCGCGTTCCGCCGGGCATGGACGGCACCGTCATCGACGTGCAGGTTTTCACCCGCGATGGCATCGAGAAGGACAAGCGCGCCCGTCAGATCGAAGAATCTGAAATCAAGCGCGTCAAGAAGGACTTCGACGACCAGTTCCGCATCCTGGAAGCGGCCATCTACATGCGTCTGCGTTCGCAGATCGTGGGCAAGGTGGTCAACGGTGGCGCCGGCCTGAAGAAGGGCGACGTGATCTCCGACGCCTTCCTGGACGGTCTGAAGAAGGCCGACTGGTTCGCCCTGCGCATGAAGGACGAGGACGCCTCGGAAGCCATCGAGCGCGCACAGAAGCAGATCCAGGCGCACGAGAAGGAATTCGAGCGTCGCTTCGCCGACAAGCGCGGCAAGATCACCGCCGGCGACGACCTCGCCCCGGGCGTGCTGAAGATGGTCAAGGTGTTCCTGGCCGTGAAGCGCCGCATCCAGCCGGGCGACAAGATGGCAGGCCGCCACGGTAACAAGGGTGTGGTGTCCAACGTGGTGCCGGTCGAGGACATGCCGTACATGGCCTCGGGCGAAACCGTGGACATCGTACTGAACCCGCTGGGCGTGCCGTCGCGTATGAACATCGGGCAGATCCTGGAAGTGCACCTGGGCTGGGCCGCCAAGGGTCTGGGTCGCAAGATCCAGGCGATGATGGAAGCCCAGGCGGCCGTGGCCGACCTGCGCAAGTTCCTGGACGACATCTACAACCACGATGACACCAACGTGGCCAACCGTGTCGACCTGTCGCAGTTCAGCGACGAGGAACTGCTGCGCCTGGCCCGCAACCTGACCGACGGCGTGCCGATGGCCACCCCGGTGTTCGACGGTGCCACCGAAGCGGAAATCAAGCGGATGCTGGAACTGGCCGACCTGCCGAGCAGTGGCCAGACCCAGCTGTACGACGGCCGCACCGGTGAAGCCTTCGATCGCCACACCACCGTTGGCTACATGCACTACCTGAAGCTGAACCACCTGGTCGACGACAAGATGCACGCCCGTTCGACCGGTCCGTACTCGCTCGTCACCCAGCAGCCGCTGGGCGGCAAGGCGCAGTTCGGCGGCCAGCGCTTCGGTGAAATGGAAGTCTGGGCGCTGGAAGCCTACGGCGCGGCCTACACCCTGCAGGAAATGCTGACGGTGAAGTCCGATGACGTGCAGGGCCGCAACCAGATGTACAAGAACATCGTCGACGGTGAGCACGAGATGGTCGCGGGCATGCCGGAATCCTTCAACGTGCTCGTGAAGGAAATCCGCTCGCTGGCCATCAACATGGAACTGGAAGACAACTGATCCATGCCGGCGCGGCGGTTACCGCCGCCGCGCCGCTGGCAGTGAACTGAAAGCCCATCGACACAGCATTCCTCCTTTCGGAGAACACCATGAAAGACCTGCTCAACCTCTTCAACCAGCAGCGCCAGACGCTGGACTTCGACGCGATCAAGATCGCGCTGGCCTCGCCGGACCTGATCCGTTCGTGGTCCTTCGGCGAAGTGAAGAAGCCGGAAACCATCAACTACCGTACCTTCAAGCCGGAACGTGACGGCCTGTTCTGCGCCGCCATCTTCGGCCCGGTGAAGGACTACGAGTGCCTGTGCGGCAAGTACAAGCGCATGAAGCACCGCGGCGTGGTCTGCGAAAAGTGCGGCACCGAAGTGACCCTGGCCAAGGTGCGCCGCGAGCGCATGGGCCACATCGACCTGGCATCGCCGGTCGCGCACATCTGGTTCCTGAAGTCGCTGCCGTCGCGCATCGGCCTGATGCTGGACATGACCCTGCGCGACATCGAGCGCGTGCTGTACTTCGAAGCCTACGTGGTGACCGAGCCGGGCCTGACCGCCCTGGAGCGCCGCCAGCTGCTGACCGAAGAACAGTACCTGCAGGCCCGCCAGGAGCACGGTGACGACTTCGACGCCGCCATGGGCGCCGAGGCCGTGTACGAACTGCTGCGCACCATCGACCTGCAGTCGGAAATGACCCGCCTGCGCGAAGAAATCGCCAGCACCGGTTCGGAAACCAAGCTGAAGCGACTGACCAAGCGCATCAAGCTGATCGAAGCCTTCCTGGAATCGGGCAACCGTCCGGAATGGATGGTCATGACCGTGCTGCCGGTGCTGCCGCCGGACCTGCGTCCGCTGGTTCCGCTGGACGGCGGCCGCTTTGCGACCTCCGACCTGAACGACCTGTACCGCCGCGTCATCAACCGTAACAACCGCCTGCGCCGCCTGCTCGAACTGAGCGCGCCGGACATCATCGTGCGCAATGAAAAGCGCATGCTGCAGGAATCGGTCGATGCGCTGCTGGACAACGGCCGTCGCGGCCGTGCCATCACCGGCACCAACAAGCGCCCGCTGAAGTCGCTGGCCGACATGATCAAGGGCAAGCAGGGTCGCTTCCGCCAGAACCTGCTGGGCAAGCGCGTGGACTACTCGGGCCGTTCGGTCATCGTGGTCGGTCCGTACCTGCGCCTGCACCAGTGCGGCCTGCCGAAGAAGATGGCGCTGGAACTGTTCAAGCCGTTCGTCTTCGCCAAGCTGCAGCGTCGTGGCCTGGCCACCACCATCAAGGCCGCCAAGAAGCTGGTCGAGCGCGAAGAAGCCGAAGTCTGGGACATCCTGGAAGAGGTCATCCGCGAACACCCGGTGATGCTGAACCGTGCGCCGACCCTGCACCGTCTGGGCATCCAGGCGTTCGAGCCGGTGCTGATCGAAGGCAAGGCCATCCAGCTGCACCCGCTGGTCTGCACCGCGTTCAACGCCGACTTCGACGGTGACCAGATGGCCGTCCACGTGCCGCTCTCGCTGGAAGCCCAGCTGGAAGCGCGTGCGCTGATGATGTCCACCAACAACATCCTGTCGCCGGCCAACGGCGAGCCGATCATCGTGCCGTCGCAGGACGTCGTGCTGGGTCTGTACTACATGACCCGCTCGCTGGAAAACAAGAAGGGCGAGGGCATGGCCTTCGCCAACATCGCCGAAGTCAAGCGCGCCTACGACAACCGCGTGGTGGAACTGCACGCACGCGTCAAGGTCCGCATCACCGAAGTGGTGACCGACGAGGAAGGCAACAAGCAGAACAAGACCTCGATCGTGGACACCACGATCGGTCGCGCCCTGCTGGCTGAAATCCTGCCGGAAGGCCTGCCGTTCGCGCTGGCCAACACCGAGCTGACCAAGAAGAACATCAGCCGCCTGATCAACTCCAGCTACCGCCAGCTGGGTCTGAAGGACACGGTCGTGTTCGCCGACAAGCTGATGTACACCGGCTTCGCCTACGCGACCCGCGCCGGCGTCTCCATCGGCATCGACGACATGCTGATCCCCGACGAGAAGAAGGGCATCCTCACCGAGGCCGAAGCCGAAGTGCTGGAAATCCAGGAGCAGTACCAGTCGGGCCTGGTCACCGCCGGCGAGCGCTACAACAAGGTGGTCGACATCTGGTCGCGTACCAATGAACGCATCGCCAAGGCGATGATGGACACCATTGGTACCGAGAAGGTGGTCAATGCCAAGGGCGAAACCATCGACCAGAAGTCGATGAACTCGCTGTACATCATGGCCGACTCCGGTGCGCGAGGCAGCCAGGCGCAGATCCGTCAGCTGGCCGGCATGCGCGGTCTGATGGCCCGTCCCGATGGCTCGATCATCGAGACGCCCATCAAGGCGAACTTCCGCGAAGGCCTGAACGTGCAGGAGTACTTCAACTCCACCCACGGTGCCCGTAAGGGTCTGGCCGATACCGCGCTGAAGACCGCGAACTCGGGTTACCTGACCCGTCGTCTGGTCGACGTGGCGCAGGACGTGGTGATCACCGAGGTGGATTGCGGTACCACCGAAGGCCTGATCATGACCCCGATCGTGGAAGGCGGCGACGTGGTCGAGCCGTTGAAGGACCGCGTGCTGGGTCGCGTGGTTGCCGAGGACGTGTTCCTGCCGGGCAACGACGAAGATCCGATCGTGACCCGCAACACCCTGCTCGACGAAGCCTGGGTGGCCAAGCTGGAAGATGCCGGCGTGCAGACCATCAAGGTCCGCTCGACCATCTCCTGCGAATCGGCCTTCGGCGTCTGCGCTCGCTGCTACGGCCGCGATCTGGCCCGTGGCCACCTGGTCAACATCGGTGAAGCGGTCGGCGTCATCGCCGCCCAGTCCATCGGTGAGCCGGGTACCCAGCTGACCATGCGTACGTTCCACATCGGTGGTGCGGCGTCGCGAGCTGCTGCGGTCGACAACATCACCGTCAAGACCACCGGTTCGGTCAAGTTCAGCAACCTCAAGTCGGTCGAGCACGCCAACGGCTCGCTGGTGGCAGTGTCGCGCTCGGGCGAAATCTCGGTGCTCGATGCCCACGGCCGTGAGCGTGAGCGTTACAAGCTGCCGTACGGTGCCACCATCACGTCCAAGGACGGTGATGCGATCAAGGCTGGCCAGACCGTGGCCAACTGGGATCCGCATAACCACCCGATCGTGTCGGAAGTGGCCGGTTTCATCCGCTTCATCGACTTCGTTGACGGCATCACCGTCATCGAAAAGACCGATGAACTGACCGGTCTGGCTTCGCGCGAAATCACCGATCCGAAGCGTCGTGGTGCACAGGCCAAGGACCTGCGCCCGATCGTGCGCATCGTCGACGCCAAGGGCAACGACCTGTCCATCCCGGGCACCGATCTGCCGGCGCAGTACCTGCTGCCGCCGCGTTCGATCGTCAACCTGCAGGACGGCGCCCCGGTGGGCGTGGGCGACGTGGTCGCCAAGATCCCGCAGGAAGCGTCCAAGACCCGCGACATCACCGGTGGTCTGCCGCGCGTGGCCGATCTGTTCGAAGCGCGCAAGCCGAAGGATCCGGCGGTGCTGGCCGAGCGTTCGGGCATCATCAGCTTCGGTAAGGACACCAAGGGCAAGCAGCGCCTGATCATCAAGGACACCGATGGTTCGGAACACGAAGAGCTGATTCCGAAGTACCGCCAGGTGATCGTGTTCGAAGGTGAGCACGTGACCAAGGGCGAAACCATCGTGGACGGCGAACCGAGCCCGCAGGACATTCTGCGTCTGCTGGGTGTCGAACCGCTGGCCGCCTACCTGGTAAAGGAAATCCAGGACGTGTACCGCCTGCAGGGCGTGAAGATCAACGACAAGCACATCGAAGTCATCACCCGCCAGATGCTGCGCAAGGTCGAGATCACCGACCAGGGCAGCAGCAAGTTCCTGAACGGTGAACAGGTGGAGCGTCAGCGCGTGATCGAGGAGAATGCGCGCCTGGCCACCCGCAGCGAACTGCCGGCTCACTTCGATCCGGTGCTGCTGGGTATCACCAAGGCATCGCTGGCCACCGAATCGTTCATCTCGGCGGCGTCGTTCCAGGAAACCACCCGCGTGCTGACCGAAGCTGCCGTCCGCGGCACCAAGGACAACCTGCGCGGCCTGAAGGAAAACGTCATCGTCGGCCGTCTGATTCCGGCCGGTACCGGCCTGTCCTACCACAGCAGCCGCCGTCGTGGCGCTTCGGGTCTCACCGACTCGGAGATGCAGGCCCTGACCGGTACCCCGGCCGCGGCTGAAGCACCGGCCGCCGAAGTGGAAGCTGAACAGGCTTCGGAAGACTGAAACACCGGTCCGGCCGCAAAGCCGGACCACCCCGTCGGTGCAACGACGGGATTGGGACAGGGCAGGGTGGACCGCTCGCGGTTCACCCCGCCAACCTGAACGGGGTACATGGAGGCCCCCCAGTAACGTTCCAGGATCAGGAACGGGCTTGACAGAACGCGTTTGACTGCGTTCCTGACAGGTTGCTACAATCGTCTGTCTCAGCAGGCCAGAATTTTGGCCTGCTTTAACATTTCCGCATCTCTGGCCGGATTTCCGGCCACCAATCAGAAGAACCTACTGATGGCGACGATCAACCAGCTGGTCCGCAAGCCGCGGCAAGCTACTACGTACAAGAGTGCCTCGCCGGCGCTCGACAAGTGCCCGCAGCGCCGTGGTGTCTGCACGCGCGTCTACACCACCACCCCGAAGAAGCCGAACTCGGCTCTGCGCAAGGTTGCCAAGGTCCGCCTGACCAACCAGGAAGAAGTCATTTCCTACATCGGCGGTGAAGGCCACAACCTGCAGGAGCACTCCGTGGTCCTGATCCGCGGCGGTCGCGTCAAGGATCTGCCGGGTGTGCGTTACCACACCGTTCGTGGCTCGCTCGACGCCGCCGGCGTTGCCAAGCGTCGCCAGGCCCGTTCCAAGTACGGCGCCAAGCGTCCGAAGGCATAAGGAGAGACCACTATGTCGCGTAAGGGTAATACTCCGCAGCGTTCCGTCCTGCCGGATCCGAAGCACGGAAGCGAAACCATCGCCCGTTTCATCAACATGGTCATGCAGAGCGGCAAGAAGTCCGTCGCTGAAAAGATCGTGTACGGTGCCATGGACGTCATCTCCGAGAAGAACGCCAACTCGATCGAGCTGGTGCAGAAGGCTCTGGACAACGTCGCTCCGGCGGTCGAAGTGAAGTCGCGTCGCGTCGGCGGCGCCACCTACCAGGTGCCGGTCGAAGTGCGCGCCTCGCGCAAGATGGCCCTGGCCATGCGTTGGCTGATCGACTCCGCGCGCAAGCGTGGTGAGAACACCATGCCGAAGAAGCTGGCTGCTGAACTGATCGACGCCGCGGAAAACCGTGGTGGCGCCATCAAGAAGCGCGAAGAAACCCACCGCATGGCCGAAGCCAACAAGGCATTCGCCCACTACCGCTGGTGAGTTTGACGGCCTTGTAAAACAGGCAGGGCATCACCATCAAGGTGCTGCCTCGCGGCCCCAGAAGGGCTGCGCCAATCCGAAGGCCGCCGCAAGGCGGCGTTCGGCCATCCGAAATCCAAGAAATCTGAGAGGCTCCCCGTGGCCCGTTCCACTCCCATCGAGCGTTACCGTAACTTCGGCATCATGGCCCACATCGATGCCGGCAAGACCACCACGTCCGAGCGCATCCTGTTCTACACCGGCAAGAGCCACAAGATCGGTGAAGTGCACGACGGCGCCGCCACCATGGACTGGATGGAGCAGGAACAGGAACGTGGCATCACGATCCAGTCCGCTGCCACCACCGCGTTCTGGAAGGGCATGGACAAGTCCCTGCCGGAGCACCGCTTCAACATCATCGACACCCCCGGGCACGTCGACTTCACCATCGAAGTGGAGCGCTCGCTGCGCGTGCTCGACGGTGCGGTGTTCGTGCTGTGTGCCGTCGGTGGCGTGCAGCCGCAGTCGGAAACCGTGTGGCGCCAGGCCAACCGCTACAAGGTGCCGCGCATTGCGTTCGTCAACAAGATGGACCGCACCGGCGCCAACTTCTACAAGGTCCGTGACCAGCTGAAGGCCAAGCTCGGCGCCGTCGCCGTGCCGATGCAGCTGCCGATCGGCGCCGAAGATGGTTTCAAGGGCGTTGTCGACCTGCTGAAGATGAAGGCCATCCACTGGGATGAAGCCTCGCAGGGCATGAAGTTCGAATACGGCGACATTCCGGCCGAGCTGCAGGAAAAGGCTGAAGAAGCCCGTACCTTCATGATCGAGACCGCGGCTGAAGCCAGCGAAGAGCTGATGGAAAAGTACCTGGGCGGCGAAGAGCTGGCCGAGTCGGAAATCATCAACGCGCTGCGTACCCGTACCCTGGCCACCGAAATCGTCCCGATGTACTGCGGTTCCGCGTTCAAGAACAAGGGCGTGCAGGCCATGCTGGACGGTGTGATCCAGCTGCTGCCGTCGCCGGTTGACGTGCCGGACGTGACCGGTACCGACGTGGACGACGAAAACGTCGCCATGACCCGCAAGTCCGACGACAAGGCTCCGTTCTCGTCGCTGGCCTTCAAGATCATCACCGACCCGTTCGTCGGCGCTCTGACCTTCTTCCGTGTCTACTCGGGCACCCTGAATGGCGGCGACACCGTGCTGAACTCGGTGAAGGGCAAGAAGGAGCGCATCGGCCGCATCCTGCAGATGCACTCGAACAACCGCGAAGAAATCAAGGAAGTTCTGGCCGGTGACATCGCTGCTGCCGTGGGCCTGAAGGACACCACCACCGGTGACACCCTGTGCTCGATCGACCAGCCGATCATCCTGGAGCGCATGACGTTCCCGGAGCCGGTGATCTCGATGGCCGTCGAACCGAAGACCAAGTCGGACCAGGAAAAGATGGGTCTGGCCCTGGGCCGTCTGGCGCAGGAAGATCCGTCGTTCCGCGTCAAGACCGACGAAGAATCCGGCCAGACCATCATCTCGGGCATGGGCGAGCTGCACCTGGACATCATCGTCGACCGCCTGAAGCGCGAGTTCAACGTTGAGGCCAACGTCGGTGCGCCGCAGGTGGCCTACCGCGAAACCATCACCCTGGCTGACGTGAAGTCGGACTACAAGCACGCCAAGCAGTCCGGTGGTAAGGGTCAGTACGGTCACGTCGTGATCGAACTGTCGCCGATCACCGCTGAAGACCGTGCCGATGCCAAGATCGCTCCGCTGATCAAGGACGACTTCCTGTTCATCAACGACATCACCGGTGGTGTGATTCCGAAGGAATTCATCCCGTCGATCGAAAAGGGCCTGCGCGAAACCATCACCAGCGGTCCGCTGGCTGGCTTCCCGGTCGTGGACGTCAAGGTGAAGCTGGTGTTCGGCTCGTACCACGACGTCGACTCGTCGGAAATGGCGTTCAAGCTGGCCTCGTCGATGGCCTTCAAGCAGGGCTTCTCCAAGGCCAAGCCGGTCCTGCTGGAGCCGATCATGAAGGTCGAGATCGTGACCCCGGAAGACTACCAGGGTGACGTGATGGGCGACGTCAGCCGTCGTCGCGGCGTGCTGCAGGGTTCCGACACCACCGGTGACGGCTCCGCTTCGATCATCAACGCGATGATCCCGCTGGGTGAAATGTTCGGCTACGCCACTGCGCTGCGTTCGCAGACCCAGGGCCGCGCCACCTTCACCATGGAATTCGACCATTACGAGCCGGCGCCGAACAACATCGCCGAAGCCGTCATGAAGAAGGGCTGAGCCTCGCTCAGCCTCTCCTGAAAACCACTTTCAAAATCAAGGTAAACAACAATGGCAAAGGGTAAGTTCGAGCGCACCAAGCCGCACGTCAACGTCGGCACCATCGGTCACGTCGACCATGGCAAGACCACGCTGACCGCAGCACTGACCAAGATCGGTGCCGAGCGCTTCGGTGGCGAATTCAAGGATTACTCGGCGATCGACGCCGCTCCGGAAGAGAAGGCGCGTGGTATCACGATCTCGACCGCGCACGTCGAATACGAATCCACCACCCGTCACTACGCCCACGTCGATTGCCCGGGCCACGCTGACTACGTCAAGAACATGATCACCGGTGCCGCCCAGATGGACGGCGCGATCCTGGTGTGCTCGGCCGCTGACGGCCCGATGCCGCAGACCCGCGAGCACATCCTGCTGTCGCGTCAGGTCGGCGTGCCGTACATCGTCGTGTTCCTGAACAAGGCCGACATGGTTGACGATGCCGAGCTGCTGGAACTGGTCGAAATGGAAGTCCGCGAACTGCTGAGCAAGTACGAGTTCCCGGGCGACGACACCCCGATCATCTCGGGTTCGGCTCGTCTGGCGCTGGAAGGCGACCAGAGCGAAATCGGCGTGCCGGCGATCATCAAGCTGGTCGACGCGCTGGATACCTGGATCCCGGAGCCGGAGCGTGCAGTCGACAAGCCGTTCCTGATGCCGGTGGAAGACGTGTTCTCGATCTCGGGCCGCGGCACCGTGGTGACCGGTCGTATCGAGCGCGGCGTGATCAAGGTCGGCGAAGAAATCGAAATCGTCGGTATTCGTCCGGTGCAGAAGACCACCGTGACCGGCGTCGAAATGTTCCGCAAGCTGCTGGACCAGGGCCAGGCAGGCGACAACGCCGGTCTGCTGCTGCGCGGCACCAAGCGTGACGACGTCGAGCGCGGCCAGGTTCTGGCCAAGCCGGGCACCATCAAGCCGCACACCACCTTCGAAGGCGAAGTGTACGTGCTGTCGAAGGACGAAGGCGGCCGTCACACCCCGTTCTTCAACGGCTACCGCCCGCAGTTCTACTTCCGTACCACCGACATCACCGGTAAGGCCAACCTGCCGGAAGGCGTCGAGATGGTGATGCCGGGCGACAACGTGAAGATGGTTGTCGAGCTGATCAACCCGGTGGCAATGGACGAAGGCCTGCGCTTCGCCATCCGCGAAGGCGGCCGTACCGTCGGCGCCGGCGTGGTCTCGAAGATCATCGCGTAATCTGGTAGTATCTGCGCCCCGATGTTGCCTGGGTAGGGCATCGGGGCGTATCAAATGGGAAAGCAGGCACAGGATGTGCCTTGTGTTCCCCGGACCAGGAACGGTCAATGCCATTCAGGCGGCGTCAACAGGCAACTGTTGACAGCTGCCTTGCGTGCCATTATGCTTCCACGTCTGGGCAGACCGGGAAACTGGCCTGCCTACGTTTTTGGGGTCTATGGATTGACCTTGTCGGCCTGCAGGAGTGCGGGCCGTCTGTATTCAGGGATTTCACGGGACAAAGCAACCCAGAGGCTTTGTCTGTCGCTCTTTTAACGAAGGAACCTACCGCCATGGCGGACCAAAAGATCCGGATCCGGCTGAAAGCGTTCGATCATCGTCTGATCGACCGTTCGGCCAGCGAGATCGTTGAAACGGCCAAGCGGACCGGCGCGCAAGTGCGTGGCCCGATCCCGCTGCCGACCAAGATCGAGCGTTACACCGTCCTCGTTTCCCCGCACGTCGACAAGGACGCGCGTGACCAGTACGAGACCCGCACGCACAAGCGCGTGCTCGATATCGTTGACCCGAATGACAAGACCGTGGACGCGCTGATGAAGCTCGAACTGGCTGCCGGCGTCGACGTTCAGATCAAGCTGACCTGAGGACTACGACCATGACGAAGAAGTATTCGTTGGGCTTCGTGGGCCGCAAGGCCGGCATGAGCCGCGTGTTCACTGAAGATGGCCGCTCCATCCCGGTGACCCTGATCGAAGCAACCCCCAACCGCATCGCGCAGATCAAGACCGTCGAAACCGACGGCTACAGCGCCGTGCAGGTGACCGTCGGCGCGCGTCGCGCTGCCCTGGTCAACAAGCCGGAAGCCGGCCACTTCGCCAAGGCGAAGGTGGAAGCGGGTCGTGGCCTGTGGGAATTCCGCGTTGAAGACGCGCAGCTCGGCGATTTCGCCGTTGGCGGCGAAGTCAAGGCGGACATCTTCGAAGTTGGCCAGATCGTCGACGTCCAGGGTGTCACCAAGGGTAAGGGTTTCCAGGGCACCATCAAGCGCCACAACTTCCGTATGGGCGATGCAACCCACGGTAACTCGCTGTCGCATCGCGCGCCGGGTTCGCTGGGTCAGCGCCAGACCCCGGGTCGCGTTTTCCCGGGCAAGAAGATGTCGGGCCACATGGGCGCGGTGCAGCAGAGCACCCAGAACCTGGAAGTGGTCAAGGTCGACGTCGAGCGCGGTCTGATCGCAGTTCGCGGCGCCGTTCCGGGCGCGGCGGGTGGCGACGTGATCGTCCGTCCGGCGAGCAAGGCATAAGGAGAGATGACGATGGAACTCGTTATCACGGGTAGCAACAACAAGGTCTCGGTCTCCGACGCCGTGTTCGGTCGCGATTTCAGCGAAGATCTGGTCCACCAGGTCGTCGTTGCTTACCGCAACGCCGGTCGCGCCGGCACCAAGGCACAGAAGACTCGCTCCGAAGTGGCTGGTACCACCAAGAAGTCGAAGAAGCAGAAGGGCGGCGGCGCGCGTCATGGCGCACTGACGGCTCCGATCTTCGTCGGCGGCGGTGTCACCTTCGCGGCCAAGCCGCGCAGCTTCGAGCAGAAGGTCAATCGTAAGCAGTACCGTGCCGCCATGTGCGCGATCCTGTCCGAGCTGAACCGTCAGGGCCGTCTGACCATCGTGGAGTCCTTCGACGTCGAAGCGACCAGCACGAAGGGTCTGATCGCCAAGCTGGCCGGCCTGGAAGTGGGCAAGCGCCCGCTGATCGTCACCGAGGAAGCCTCCGAGCACCTGTACCTGTCGGCTCGCAACGTTCCCTACGTGGAAGTGCGTGACGTGCAGGGTCTGGACCCGGTGTCCCTGGTTGGTGCCGACACGGTCGTCATCACCGCTGACGCGGTCAAGAAGGTCGAGGAGTGGCTGGCATGAACAGCAACGAAAAAATCTTCAGCGTGCTGCGTGCCCCGCGTGTCTCCGAAAAGACCGCGCGCCTGCAGGAACTCTCCAACCAGTATGTCTTCGAAATTTCGAACGAAGCCACCAAGGCCGATGTAAAGGCCGCGGTTGAGCAGCTGTTCGACGTCAAGGTCGAAGCCGTCAACGTGGTCAACGTCAAGGGCAAGAACAAGTCCTTCCGTAACCGTGCTGGCCGCCGCGGCGATTGGCGCAAGGCGTACGTTCGCCTGGCCGACGGCCAGTCGATCGATGTAACGGCCAAGGCCTGAGGTACATCCCATGCCATTGATGAAATTCAAGCCCACTTCTCCCGGCCGCCGTTCGGCCGTGCGCGTGGTTACTCCCGACCTGCACAAGGGTGCTCCGCACGCCGCACTGGTCGAGTCGCAGAGCCGCTCGGGTGGTCGTAACCACCACGGCCGCATCACCGTGCGTCACGTCGGTGGTGGCCACAAGCAGCACTACCGCATCATCGACTTCAAGCGCAACAAGCTGGGCATCCCGGCGCGCGTGGAACGCATCGAATACGATCCGAACCGCACCGCCCACATCGCCCTGCTGTGCTACGTCGACGGTGAGCGCCGCTACATCATCGCCCCGAAGGGCCTGAAGGCTGGTGATCAGGTGATCGCTGGTTCGGACGCCCCGATCAAGGCTGGCAACACCCTGCCGCTGCGCAACATCCCGGTCGGTACCACCATCCACTGCATCGAACTGAAGCCCGGCAAGGGCGCTCAGATCGCCCGCGCCGCTGGTGCGGCCGTGCAGCTGGTTGCCCGCGAAGGCATCTACGCCACCCTGCGCCTGCGCTCGGGTGAAATGCGTAAGGTTCCGGTCGAGTGCTGCGCCACCATCGGTGAAGTCGGCAACGACGAGCACAGCCTGGAAAAGCTGGGCAAGGCCGGTGCCAAGCGTTGGCGCGGCGTCCGCCCGACCGTTCGTGGTGCTGCCATGAACCCGGTTGACCACCCGCACGGTGGTGGTGAGGCGAAGGCCGGCCAGGGTAACCCGCATCCGGTCACCCCGTGGGGTGTCCCGACCAAGGGTTACAAGACGCGCCATAACAAGCGCACTCAGCAGTTCATCGTCCGCGATCGTAGGGGCTAATCGACCATGGCACGTTCACTCAAGAAGGGCCCGTTCGTCGATCACCACCTCGTCAAGAAGGTGGAGGCCGCTGCGGGCAGCAAGAAGCCGATCAAGACCTGGTCGCGCCGTTCGATGATCCTGCCTGACATGGTAGGCATCACCATTGCCGTGCATAACGGCAAGAACCACATCCCGGTTCTCGTCAACGAGAACATGGTCGGCCACAAGCTCGGCGAATTTGCCATCACCCGGACCTTCAAGGGTCACGGTGGTGACAAGAAGTCGGGCAAGTAAGGAGAGATGACAATGGAAGCGAAAGCCATCCTGCGCACTGCGCGCATCTCCCCGCAGAAGGCTCGTCTGGTCGCTGACCAGGTGCGCGGTCTGCCGGCCGAGCGTGCGGTCAACCTGCTGAAGTTCTCGGACAAGAAGGCTGCCCACCTGATCAAGAAGGTGGTGGAGTCGGCTATTGCAAACGCCGAGAACAACCAGGGCGCCGACGTCGACGAGCTGAAGGTTCAGACCATCATGGTTGATGAAGGTCCGACCCTGAAGCGTTTCATGGCGCGGGCGAAAGGCCGCGGTACCCGCATCCTCAAGCGCACCAGCCACATCACTGTGGTTGTGGGCGCCGGCAAGTAAGCGGATAAGGAAAAGACCATGGGTCATAAAGTTCATCCGATTGGTATCCGCCTGGGTATTTCCAAGGACTGGAACTCCAAGTGGTACGCCAACAAGGCCGAGTTCGCTGGTTACCTGGCAGCCGACCTGAAAGTGCGCGACATGCTGCGCAAGAAGCTGGCTCAGGCCGGCATCAGCAAGATCCTGATCGAGCGTCCGGCCAAGACTGCTCGCGTGACGATCCACACCGCCCGTCCGGGCGTGGTGATCGGCAAGCGCGGTGAGGACATCGAGAAGCTGCGCAAGGAAGTGAGCGAGATGATGGGCGTCCCGGCGCACATCAACGTCACCGAAGTGCGCAAGCCGGAACTGGACGCGCAGCTCGTTGCCGAGTCGATCGCCCAGCAGCTGGAGCGTCGCATCATGTTCCGCCGCGCAATGAAGCGCTCGGTCGGCAACGCGATGCGCCTGGGTGCCCTGGGCATCAAGGTCAACGTCGGTGGCCGCCTCAACGGTGCAGAAATCGCCCGTTCGGAGTGGTACCGCGAAGGCCGCGTGCCGCTGCACACCCTGCGTGCCGACATCGACTATGGCTTCGCTGAAGCCAAGACGACCTACGGCATCATCGGCATCAAGGTCTGGATCTACAAGGGCGAAGTCTTCGATTTCTCCCAGGTTGGCCAGGAAAAGCAGGACGACACCCCGTCGCGCAACGATCGTCACGATCGCGGCGACCGCGGTGACCGTCAGCGCCCGGCTCGTGAAGCGAGGTAACGACAATGTTGCAACCCAAGCGAACCAAGTACCGCAAGGTACACAAGGGCCGTAACGAAGGCCTGAGCTGGAGCGCCAACGCTGTCAGCTTCGGCGAGTACGGTCTGAAAGCAACCGCCCACGGTCAGCTGACCGCGCGCCAGATCGAAGCGGCCCGCCGCTCGATCAGCCGCTACGTCAAGCGCGGCGGCAAGATGTGGATCCGTGTGTTCCCCGACAAGCCCATCACCAAGAAGCCCATCGAAGTTCGAATGGGTTCGGGTAAGGGTAACGTGGAATACTGGGTGGCCCAGATCCAGCCCGGCCGCATGATCTATGAAATCGAGGGTGTTACCGAAGAAGTGGCACGCGAGGCATTCCGCCTGGCCGCCGCCAAGCTCTCGGTCACCACCACTTTCGTGACCCGGACGGTGCGCTGATGGATATCAAAACTCTCCGTGAAAAGTCGGCTGACGAACTCAAGGCCCACCTGATCGACCTGCGTAAGGAACAGTTCTCTGTCCGTATGCAGCAGGTCACCGGCCAGCTGCCGAAGACCCACGACATCCGCCGGGTCCGTCGCGAGATTGCTCGCGTCAAGACCCTGCTCGGCAGCACGAAGTAAGGATGGCCGCTATGAGCGACAATACTGAAAACAAGGCGCTGCGCACGGTCGAAGGCCGTGTCGTCAGCAACAAGATGGACAAGACGGTTACCGTCCTGGTTGAGCGTCAGGTCAAGCACGCGCTGTACGGCAAGTACATCAAGCGCTCGACGAAGCTGCACGCCCACGATGCCGACAACGCCTGCAAGGAAGGCGATGTCGTCCGCGTGACCGAGATTGCTCCGATGTCCAAGACCAAGAACTGGCGCGTGGTGGAAGTCATCACGCGTGCGGCTGAATAAGGAGTCTGAATCATGATCCAGATGCAGAGCTACCTTGACGTCGCGGACAATTCGGGTGCCAAGCAGGTGATGTGCTTCAAGGTGCTGGGTGGTTCCAAGCGCCGTTACGCCGGTATCGGCGACATCATCAAGGTCACCGTGAAGGATGCGATTCCGCGCGGCAAGGTCAAGAAGGGTGAAGTGTATGACGCCGTCGTGGTGCGTACCCGCAAGGGTGTGCGTCGCGCCGACGGCTCGCTGATCCGCTTCGACGGCAACGCTGCCGTTCTGCTGAACAACAAGCAGGAGCCGATCGGTACCCGTATCTTCGGGCCGGTGACCCGTGAACTTCGTTCGGAGAAGTTCATGAAGATCGTCTCGCTCGCTCCCGAAGTGCTGTGAGCGACAGGAGATAATCATGGCTAACCGTATCAAGAAGGGCGACCAGGTTGTCGTCAATGCCGGCAAGGACAAGGGCGAGCGTGGCGAAGTGCTTCGCGTCGACGGCGACCGCGTGGTCGTTGCCAACGTGAACATCGTCAAGCGCCACACCAAGCCGAATCCGCAGGCAGGCGTTGCCGGCGGCGTGGTCGAGCGTGAAGCGTCGATCCATATCTCCAACGTGAATGTGCTGAACCCGGCTTCGGGCAAGGGCGAACGCGTTGGCTTCAAGGTGCTGGAGGATGGACGCAAACTGCGTGTGTTCCGCTCCAGCGGTGAGGCGCTCGACGCCTGAGGAATGTGAAGATGACTTCCCGTCTCGAAAAGTTTTACAAGGAAGAAGTGGTGCCGGCGCTGATGAAGCAGTTCGGCTACACCAATCCGATGGAAGTGCCGAAGCTGGTCAAGGTCACCCTGAACATGGGTGTCGGCGAAGCGGCCACCAACAAGAAGATCCTGGAAAACGCCGTCGGCGACATGACCAAGATTTCCGGCCAGAAGCCGGTTGTCACCAAGTCGCGTATCTCGGTTGCGTCGTTCAAGATCCGTGATGGTTGGCCGATTGGCTGCAAGACCACGCTGCGTCGCCACAAGATGTACGAGTTCCTGGACCGCCTGATCAACATCTCGCTGCCGCGCGTGCGCGACTTCCGTGGTGTTTCCGGTCGTTCCTTCGACGGTCGCGGCAACTTCAACATGGGTGTGAAGGAACAGATCATCTTCCCGGAAATCGACTTCGACGCTGTCGACGCGATCCGCGGCATGGATATCGCCATCACCACCACTGCGAAGACCGACGCGGAAGCGAAGGCGCTGCTGGCAGCGTTCAAGTTCCCGTTCCGTAACTGATCTGTCGAGGAAACCGAAATGGCAAAGACCTCCATGGTCAACCGCGACATCAAGCGGGAAAAGCTGGCCAAGAAGTACGCTGAAAAGCGTGCGGCTCTGAAGAAGATCGTGTCCTCGCAGGACGCGACCTACGAAGAGAAGATCGACGCCGCAACCAAGCTGGCCAAGCTGCCGCGCGATTCGTCGCCGAGCCGTCAGCGCAACCGTTGCGAGCTGTCGGGCCGTCCGCGTGGCGTCTACAGCAAGTTCGGCCTGGGCCGCAACAAGCTGCGTGAAGCCACCATGCGCGGCGACGTGCCGGGCCTGCGCAAGGCCAGCTGGTAATCCCAGCCGGTCCTGCGACCAGGAGCCCCTCCGGGAGTTCCTGAACAGGTCAGGGCAGGCATTCAGGCTTGCCCGAGCAAAAAAACCCGAAGAGCCCGGCGCAAGTCGGGCTCTTTTGGCGTATACTCCCGCGTCTTGCCCTGCGCGAGCGGGGTTGTAGGGGTGGGCCATTGGCCTGCCGCAAGAAGGGACCTGGCCCGTTTCCAGGAGACAACAGATTTTCGCGAAAGCGGATATCGGTGCACTCAAAGGTACTCATATGAGCATGACTGATCCCATCGCCGACCTGCTGGTCCGCATCAAGAATGCGGCCGCGGTTGGCAAGCAGACGGTGAAAGCCCCGTCGTCCAAGATCAAGGTTGCGATCGCCCAGGTCCTGAAGGACGAGGGTTACATCACCGACCTGCGCGTGACCCAGCTGGAAAACAACAAGTCCGAGCTGGAAATCGTGCTGAAGTATTTCGAAGGCAAGCCGGTCATCGCGACCCTGAAGCGCTTCTCGCGTTCGGGCCTGCGCCAGTACCGCGGCAAGAGCGAACTGCCGAAGGTCATGAACGGCCTGGGTATCTCCATCATTTCCACCTCCAAGGGCATCATGACTGATGCGCAGGCGCGCCAGCTGGGCGTCGGCGGCGAAGTCCTGTGCTTCGTGGCCTAAGGCGAGAGGAGTAAGAATATGTCCCGCGTAGCCAAGAAGCCCGTCGACCTGGGTAAGGTTGAACTGAACGTCCAGTCCGAGTCCGTCACCGTCAAGGGCCCGAAGGGCACCCTGTCGCTGCCGAAGCCGGCCGGCATTGCCATCAACGTCGAGAACGGCGTTGCCACCCTGAGCACCGAGAGCGCGGATCTGATCCCGCTGACCGGTACCGTCCGCGCCATCCTGTCCAACATGGTCAAGGGTGTTTCCGAAGGCTTCGAGCGCAAGCTGGAGCTGGTCGGCGTGGGTTACCGTGCTGCCATGCAGGGCAAGGACCTGAGCCTGTCGCTCGGCTTCTCGCACCCGGTGGTGTTCGTTGCTCCGGAAGGCATCACCATCTCCACCCCGACCCAGACCGAGATCCTGGTCCAGGGCGCCGACAAGCAGGTCGTTGGTGAAGTCGCCGCCAAGATCCGTGCGTTCCGCAAGCCGGAACCGTACAAGGGCAAGGGCGTGAAGTACTCCGACGAAGTCATCATCCGTAAGGAAGCCAAGAAGGCCTAAGCGCGAGTCCCTCACCAGGGAAAAGCCTGACCTTCAGCTTTCAAGGAAAACACATCATGAACAAGAACATCGCCCGCCTGCGTCGCGCCAAGTCGACCCGTGCTCACATCCGCGAGCTGGGTGTGGCCCGTCTGTCGGTGCTGCGCACCGGCCAGCACCTGTACGCACAGGTCTTCACCGCCGACGGCTCCAAGGTGCTGGCTGCTGCCAACACCACCCAGGCCGACATCAAGGACGGCCTGAAGAACGGCAAGAACGCCGACGCCGCTGCCAAGGTTGGCCGCATCGTTGCCGAGCGCGCCAAGGCCGCTGGCATCGAGAAGGTTGCCTTCGATCGTTCGGGTTACCGTTACCACGGCCGCATCAAGGCCCTGGCTGACGCCGCCCGCGAAGCCGGCCTGCAGTTCTAAGAGGTCAGGGCAGGGGACGTTCGTCTCCTGCCCGCCTGCTCGCCAGCCTGAGCGAGGCTGGACGGCGCCGTTCTTCTGCAGCGGCCCACCGGAACAACGCGGTACTCCACAACCATAAGCGGCCCCGAGCCGTACATACCCAAACAACCAAGGAATCAAGATGGCAGAAGAACGTCAGCAGCGGGGTCGCGATCGCGACCGCAACCGCGAAGAGAAAGTCGACGACGGCATGATCGAAAAGCTGGTCGCGGTCAACCGCGTCAGCAAGACCGTCAAGGGCGGTCGCCAGTTCACCTTCACCGCCCTGACCGTGGTCGGCGACGGCGAAGGCAAGGTCGGTTTCGGCTATGGCAAGGCGCGCGAAGTGCCGGTCGCCATCCAGAAGTCGATGGAACAGGCTCGCAAGAACCTGGTCAGCGTTGACCTGAACAACGGCACCCTGTGGCACACCATCAAGGATGGCCACGGCGCTGCACGCGTGTTCATGCAGCCGGCTTCGGAAGGTACGGGCGTCATCGCCGGCGGTGCCATGCGCGCCGTGCTGGAAGCGGTGGGCGTGAAGAACGTGCTGGCCAAGGCCACCGGTTCGCGCAACCCGATCAACCTGGTGCGTGCCACCGTGAAGGGCCTGACTGCAGCGCAGTCGCCGGCTCGCATCGCGGCCAAGCGCGGCAAGAAGGTGGAGGAACTCAACCATGGCTAATGAGTCCAACAAGACTGTGAAGGTGCGCCTGGTGCGCGGCCTGCGTGGTGCTCAGTCGCGTCACCGCCTGTCGGTGCGTGCTCTGGGTCTGAACAAGCTCAACGATGTGCGTGAACTGAAGGACAGCCCGCAGGTTCGCGGTCTGATCAACACCGTTCACTACCTCGTCAAGGTTGAGGAGTAATCGATCATGACTCTGCGTCTCAATGAACTGAGCCCGGCACCGGGCGCCCGCACCGAGCGCACCCGTGTCGGTCGCGGTATCGGCTCGGGCCTGGGCAAGACTGCCGGCCGCGGCCACAAGGGTTCGTTCGCCCGTAAGGGTGGCGGCAAGATCAAGGCTGGCTTCGAAGGCGGCCAGACCCCCATGCAGCGTCGTCTGCCGAAGATCGGCTTCCGTTCGCCGATCGCCAAGGACACCGCTGAAGTGCTGCTGTACGCGCTGGACAAGCTGCCGGCCGGCGAGATCGACTTCGCCGCCCTGCGTGCTGCCAAGCTGGTCCCGAGCACTGCCAAGAAGGCCAAGGTCGTCGTCAAGGGCGAAGTGACCAAGGCGTTCACCCTGAAGGGTATTGCTGCCACGGCTGGTGCCAAGGCCGCGATCGAAGCTGCCGGCGGCAGCGTAACGGAGTAAGAAAATCATGGCGCAAGCTGGCATCGGTAACCTCGCGGGCGGAATGGGCAAGTTCACTGAACTTCGCCAACGTTTGCTGTTCGTCGTCGGGGCTTTGATCGTCTATCGCATTGGCTGCTACGTGCCGGTGCCGGGCGTCAATCCCGATGCCATGCTTGCCATGATGCAACAGCAGGGCGGCGGCATCGTGGACATGTTCAACATGTTCTCGGGCGGCGCCCTGCACCGTTTCAGCATCTTCGCGCTGAATGTGATGCCGTACATTTCGGCATCGATCGTGATGCAGCTGGCCGTCCACATCTTCCCCGCGCTGAAGGCGATGCAGAAGGAAGGTGAGTCCGGCCGCCGCAAGATCACCCAGTATTCGCGCATTGGCGCCGTGCTGCTGGCAGTGGTGCAGGGCGGTTCGATCGCCCTGGCCCTGCAGGGCCAGGTCTCGCCGTCGGGCGCTCCGGTCGTCTACGCGCCGGGCATGGGCTTCGTGCTCACCGCCGTGATCGCACTGACCGCCGGCACCATGTTCCTGATGTGGGTTGGTGAGCAGGTGACGGAGCGCGGCATCGGCAACGGTGTGTCGCTGATCATCTTCGCCGGCATCGTGGCCGGCCTGCCGACCGCGGTCATCCATACCTTCGATGCCTATCGCGACGGCAACATCCAGTTCATCCAGCTGCTGCTGATCGCCATCGTGGTGCTGGCCTTCACCTTCTTCGTGGTGTTCGTCGAACGCGGCCAGCGCCGCATCACGGTGAACTACGCACGTCGCCAGGGCGGCCGCAACGCGTACATGAACCAGACCTCGTTCCTGCCGCTGAAGCTGAACATGGCGGGCGTGATCCCGGCCATCTTCGCCTCCAGCCTGCTGGCCTTCCCGGCCACGCTGACCATGTGGGCCGGCCAGGCCGCCAACCAGAGCACCTTTGGCCAGATCCTGCAGAAGGTCGCCAATGCCCTGGGCCCGGGCGAGCCGCTGCACATGATCGTGTTCGCTGCGCTGATCACCGGCTTTGCGTTCTTCTATACCGCGCTGGTGTTCAACTCGCAGGAAACCGCCGACAACCTGAAGAAGTCGGGTGCGCTGATTCCGGGCATCCGTCCGGGCAAGGCCACCGCCGACTACATCGACGGCGTGCTGACCCGTCTGACCGCAGCCGGTTCGGCTTACCTGGTGATCGTCTGCCTGTTGCCGGAATTGATGCGCACGCAGCTGAATGCCTCGTTCTACTTCGGTGGTACTTCGCTGCTGATCGTG
Organism: Stenotrophomonas sp. S49; assembly: GCF_016624905.1. Lineage (NCBI taxonomy): Bacteria > Pseudomonadati > Pseudomonadota > Gammaproteobacteria > Lysobacterales > Lysobacteraceae > Stenotrophomonas > Stenotrophomonas sp. S49. Next base: position 77,449 of record NZ_JACVUD010000001.1, read on the forward strand.
GTGGTGGTGGTGATGGACTTCATCGCCCAGGTGCAGGCGCACCTGATGTCGCACCAGTACGAGAGCCTGCTGAAGAAGGCCAACCTGAAGGGTGGCAACCGCGGCGGCTTTGCTCGCGGCTGATCAGCCTGTTATACTTTCGTCTTCCTGACGTGATGGTCCCTCCGCTTCGCGGACTCCGGCCACACAAACGAAGGGCGGCCCCCGCAGCGGTTCCGGGTGGGGGTGTGATGAGGTGGTCCCGCGCAGGAGTAGCGCGGGCGGCCCCGGAGGAAACTCCAGGTCCAACCCCATCCGGCGCCGGAGCCTGGGCACACTCCCCAGGCCGGGTTCATGAAACCAATGGTTTCACGGGCTTCCATGTAAACCGGAACCTTGTTAGTATCGCTAGTTCACTTTTTTGATCCATCCTGCCGGATTGGCGCGCCTACGGTGCGCTGTCGGCCATCACTCAGCTGGAGAACCGCGTCATGGCGCGTATTGCAGGCGTCAACCTGCCAGCCCAGAAGCACGTCTGGGTCGGGTTGCAAAGCATTTACGGCATCGGCCGTACCCGTTCGAAGAAGGTCTGCGAAGTCGCAGGCGTTGCTTCGACCACCAAGATCCGCGATCTGTCGGAGCCGGAAATCGAGCGCCTGCGCGCCGAAGTCGGCAAGTACATCGTGGAAGGCGATCTGCGCCGTGAGATCGGTATCGCGATCAAGCGCCTGATGGACCTGGGCTGCTACCGCGGCCTGCGTCACCGTCGTGGCCTCCCGCTGCGTGGCCAGCGCACCCGTACCAACGCCCGCACCCGCAAGGGTCCGCGCAAGGCGATCAGGAAGTAAGGGACTGACAAATGGCTAAGCCCGCTGCTAAGACCAAGAAGAAGATCAAGCGCGTCATCACTGATGGCGTTGCCCACGTCCACGCTTCGTTCAACAACACCATCGTGACCATCACCGACCGCCAGGGCAACGCTCTGTCGTGGGCGACCTCCGGTGGCGCTGGCTTCCGCGGTTCGCGCAAGTCGACCCCGTTCGCAGCCCAGGTGGCTGCCGAAAAGGCCGGTCGTGCTGCGCTGGACTACGGCGTGAAGTCGCTGGAAGTCCGCATCAAGGGCCCGGGTCCGGGCCGTGAGTCGGCCGTGCGTTCGTTGAACAACGTCGGCTACAAGATCACCAACATCATCGACGTGACGCCTATCCCGCACAACGGGTGCCGTCCGCCGAAGAAGCGTCGCGTCTAAAGGGAGCGATAAGAAATGGCTCGTTATATCGGTCCTACCTGTAAGCTCGCCCGTCGCGAAGGCGCCGACCTGTCCCTGAAGAGCCCGGCGCGTGCGCTGGACTCCAAGTGCAAGCTGGAGCAGAAGCCCGGCCAGCACGGCGCCACTGCCCGTAAGGGCAAGCTGTCCGACTACGCCACCCAGCTGCGTGAAAAGCAGAAGGTCAAGCGTATCTACGGCCTGCTGGAGCGGCAGTTCCGCAACTACTACAAGAAGGCCTCGACCAAGAAGGGCAACACCGGCGAGAACCTGCTGCAGCTGCTGGAAACCCGCCTGGACAACGTCGTCTACCGCATGGGCTTCGCCGTGACCCGTCCGGCTGCCCGTCAGCTGGTGTCGCACCGCGGCGTCACCGTGAACGGCAAGTCGGTCAACCTGGCTTCGTACCAGGTCAAGGCTGGCGACGCCATCGCTCTGTCGGAAAAGGCTGCCAAGCAGCTGCGCGTCCAGGAAGCCCTGACCGTCGCCGCCCAGCATGACCTGAGCCCGTCGTGGGTCGAAGTGGATTCCGGTAAGTTCACCGGCATCTTCAAGGCTGTTCCGGATCGTTCGGACCTGCCTGCGGACATCAACGAAGCGCTGATCGTCGAGCTGTATTCGAAGTAATTCACATTGGAGAGCCCCCGGCGACGGCCGGGGGTTCACTAGGAGAACCCGCAACATGACGGTTACCGCCAACCAGGTTCTGCGTCCTCGCGGTCCGCAGATCGAACGCCTTACCGACACCCGTGCAAAGGTCGTTATCGAACCTTTGGAGCGGGGTTACGGGCATACGCTGGGCAACGCCCTGCGTCGCGTGCTGCTGTCGTCCATCCCGGGCTTCGCCATCACGGAAGTCGAAATCGACGGCGTGTTGCATGAGTACACCACGGTCGAAGGTCTGCAGGAGGACGTGCTCGAAGTCCTGCTGAACCTGAAGGACGTGGCCATCCGTATGCACTCCGGCGACAGCGCCACCCTGTCCCTGTCCAAGCAGGGCCCGGGCGTTGTCACCGCTGCCGATATCAAGGTCGACCACAATGTGGAGATCCTGAACGGCGAACATGTGATCTGCCACCTGACCAAGGACACGGCGATCAACATGCGTCTGAAGATCGAGCGTGGTTTCGGCTACCAGCCGGCTGCTGCGCGTCGTCGTCCGGACGAAGAAACCCGTGCCATCGGCCGCCTGGTCCTGGATGCCTCGTTCTCGCCGGTCCGCCGCGTCGCCTACGCCGTGGAAGCGGCGCGTGTCGAACAGCGTACCGACCTGGACAAGCTGGTCATCGATATCGAGACCAACGGCACCATCGACGCCGAGGAAGCCGTGCGCACCGCCGCCGACATCCTCAGCGACCAGCTGTCGGTGTTCGGTGACTTCACCCACCGCGACCGCGGTGCGGCCAAGCCGGCCAACAACGGCGTGGATCCGGTGCTGCTGCGCCCGATCGACGACCTGGAACTGACCGTGCGTTCGGCCAACTGCCTGAAGGCGGAAAGCATCTACTACATCGGCGATCTGATCCAGAAGACCGAAGTGGAGCTGCTGAAGACCCCGAACCTGGGCAAGAAGTCGCTCACCGAAATCAAGGAAGTGCTGGCCCAGCGTGGCCTGTCGCTTGGCATGAAGCTGGAGAACTGGCCGCCGGCCGGCGTCGCCAGCCACGGCATGCTGGGCTGATACAGCCCCCTGCTGTACCTGAAGGCTCCACCGTTCGCGGTGGAGCCTTCAACGGGTTTACGAAACACGCCACGACGAACCGAAGGTTCGCGGGCAGGTCGTCCAGGACGGATGACCAGGACCATCCGCAGTCCGTGCAGCAACGCCAGGAAGGCGACATCGATCCACAACGCCTCATCATTAACCAAGGAATTCCACCATGCGTCACCAGAAGTCTGGCCGTAAGTTCAGCCGCACCAGCGCCCACCGCGAAGCAATGTTCAAGAACATGGCTGCCTCGCTGTTCAAGCACGAGCTGATCAAGACCACCCTGCCGAAGGCCAAGGAACTGCGCCGCGTTGCCGAGCCGCTGATCACCCTGGCCAAGGTCGACTCCGTCGCCAACCGCCGTCTGGCCTTCGCCCGTCTGCGCGACAACGAAGCCGTGGGCAACCTGTTCACCATCCTGGGCCCGCGCTACGCGAACCGTCCGGGCGGCTACCTGCGTCTGCTGAAGTGCGGCTTCCGCGCCGGCGACAACGCACCGATGGCCTATGTCGAGCTGGTTGACCGTCCGGCCGTGGCCGAGGCAGTGGCCGAGTAATCGGACCGCTCCAACGCGACACAGCGAAAGCCCGGCGACTGCCGGGCTTTTGCGTTCTGGTAGCGCCGGGCCATGCCCGGCGTTTCCATGTCCGTTGCGCTCGCCGGGCATGGCCCGGCGCTACCTGCAAAGGGATCTGACCCACAGCGTTCCGACAAGCGTGGCCTGCAGCGGTTCGAACGGCGCGCGCTCTCGGTTACGCTTGGCGCCTGATCACTTGAGCGTTGACGATGAATCCACTGCGCTGGCCCTTCCGCGCCCAGTTTTTCCTGGGCTTCCTGATCTGCGCAGGCCTGCTGGGCTTTGCCATCTTCCTGCAGCTGAAGATGGGGCTGGAGCCCTGTCCGCTGTGCATCTTCCAGCGCCTGGCCTTCGCCGCCCTGGGGCTGCTGTTCCTGATTGGCGCCCTGCATGGGCCGTCGAACCGGCCGGGCCGGGCCACCTACGGGATTCTCGCCTTCATCGCCGCCGCGGTCGGGTTCGGCATTGCCGCGCGCCATGTGTACGTGCAGCTGCTGCCGCCGGAGATGGGCGCGACCTGTGGCCCGCCGCTGAGCTTCCTGAGCGAGACCATGGGGCCGCTGGAAGTGTTCCGCACGGTGCTGACCGGCACCGGTAACTGCGGCAACATCGACTGGAGCTTCCTGGGCCTGACCATGCCGATGTGGTCGGGCGTGTGGTTCGCGCTGCTGGCGCTGTGGGCGCTGGTGGTGTCGCTGCGCAAGATTTCGCGCTGAGAAACAAGCGGGGTCAGATCCCTTTGCGCAGCAAAGGGCTCTGACCCCTGTCTGCTTAGAAGTCCTGCTGCAGGCTGAGGTAGGCGCCGCGGCGCGGGCCCCATTGCGGGGCAAACACGCCCACGCCACCGCCATCACGCAGCTGGTAGCTGCGATCCAGCGCATTGATCACCGCCAGCTGCACGTGCAGCGGGTGGCCGCTGTCGGCGTTGAAATCGTGCCCGGCGCTCAGGTTCACCTGCAGGTAGGACGGCAGTTCGCCGCCATTGGGCACGGTGTCGGTGTCAGAACGCAGGCCACTGCCGAACACATAGTTCGCACCCACCCGGTTGTGCCCGGCAAAGGCGTAGCTCAAGCCGCCGGACGAGGTCAGCCGCTGGTCGTGGTCCAGGTGGATCCAGTGCTGGGCCGCATAGGCCAGCGCGTCTGGATCCAGGTTGTACTGGCCGGTGATGACGTCGGTGCCGATCGCCTTGCTCAGGGCCGCATTGAAGTAGGCGCTGAACGGCCCGTTGCTGTAGTCGGCGCTGAATTCCAGTCCGCGGATATGGCCACGGCGGTAGTTGAAGGTGGAATAGATGTAGGCCGCGCCGAACTGGCCTTCGTCCTGCAGGCGGTCCACCCGGCGGTCGTACGCATCCAGGCCCAGGGTGAGGTGATCGCCGACCTGCTGCGAAACGCCGATGTCGTAGTAATCGCTGCGCTCGGCCAGCGGCGTGGTAGTGCCGCCGGCAGGCTGTGCGTTGGTGGTGCCGTCGTACAGGGCGATGTCGGTGCTGCCGATCAGTTCGCTGGCCGGCGGGGTGAAGTAGCGCGAATAACCCGCGTGGACGGTCGTGCTGCTGCTGGCATTCCAGACCACGCCCAGGCGCGGGCTCAACTGGCCTTCGGTATGGCCGAAGGCGGTGTAGTGGTCGCCGCGCAGGCCGTAGTTCACTGTCCAGTCGTCACCGATGCGCCATTCGTCCTGCACGTACAGCGCGGCGGTGCGGGCGGTGAATGCGTTGGCATCGGCAATCTGCAGCGGCGTGGTGCTGGCCTGCTGGCCCTGCGCATCCACCGGGAACACCCAGCTGGCGTTGCTGGCGCGCGCATCTTCGTGGTTGCCGTACAGGCCATAGCGCAGGGTGTGGTTCATCCCCAGCGGGGTGGAGAAATCGGCCTGCACGGTGCTGGCGCGGTTGCTGCGCTGTACCTGCGAGGCGACGCCGCTGAATACCAGGTCGCCAGCGACGTCTGGATTGAAGCCCACATCGCTGTAGCGCTGGCCGGCCGAGAGCTGGTAGGCGGTGTCGCCCAGCTTGCCCTGCAGCACCAGCATGCCGAAGCGGGTGGTTTCGCGCTGGGTTTCGTCCAGCTGGCGGGAGTCGAAGGTGGTGGTGTCCAGATAACCGAACTGCGGTTCCTGGCCGGGGTTCACCGGAATCTGGAAGCGGTTGTTGGCGAAGCCGGCGAACAGGCTCAGGCGCGTGTTGTCGTTGACCAAATAGGTCAGGTCGGCGAAGGCCTTGCCCTGGTGGGTGTCGTCATGCTGCGGCCGGCGGGCATTGGTCGGGCTTTCCAGGCCGACCTCGTTCTGGTCGTAGTTGCCGGTCAGGAACCAGCTCCAGCGCCCCTGGCTGCCCCACCACGAGGCGTTGGGGTTCACCTTGCCGTACGAGCCGGTGGTGATGCCGGCGCTGCCGCCATTGCCCAGCTCGGCGCCGCTGCGGGTGGTGATGTCGACCACGGCGGCGGTGCGCTCGCCGAACTGGGCCGGCAAGGCGCCATCCATCAGACGGATGCTCTTGATGGTGCGCGCATCCAGGGTCTGGCCGAAGCCGGAGATGGATTCGGGCAGCAGTACGCCGTTGATCCGGTACTGCAGGTTGGCGTGGTCGCCGCGCACGTGCACGCCGCCGTAGGAGTCCTGGACCACGCCCGGGGCCTGCAGCAGCACCTGGCTGAGCGGCGCTGCGGCGCCCAGCGGCTGTTTCTGGATGTCCTCGGCGGTGATCTGGTACTGGCTGCTGCCGATATCCGGCGACAGCGCGTTGCGCGCCTGGTCGAGCTGGGCGCTGACCGTGACCACGTCGAGGTCTTTCACGGCCGGGGACGCGCTGTCGGCGGCCAGGGCGACGGTGGGCAGGCTGGCCAGGGCCAGGACGAGGGTGACAGCCGTTGCGAGCGGGGAGGGCTTCATGGTCGGGATGGGGTCGAAGGGAGGGAAGGGCCGGTCCATGACGGGAAGTGTTACTTCCTAACAACTGAGTGCGGATCATGCGCCTGCCCGGGGCGCTGTGGGCATGCCGGTTGTGGCGGATCGGCATGCGCTTTCTGCGCCGTTCAGCTGGCCGGCCCGGGCCAGGTGCTTTGCGTCAGCCGCGCCCTCTGCGACCATGAACGTCCCCCTCCTGTTCCTCCGGATGTCCGCAATGAGCCTGTCCGCCGTTCCGCCCGCCGCTGACCCTGCCACCGCCGCCGTGGGCGCTGCCTGGTCGCCGGAAAGCTGGCGCGGCAAGACCGCGCTGCAGATGCCGACCTACCCGGACCCGGTGGCCCTGGATGCCGCCCTGCACGAGCTCAAGCGCCTGCCGCCGCTGGTGACCTCCTGGGAGATCCTGGCGTTGAAGCAGCAGCTGGCCGACGCGCAGGAAGGCAAGCGCTTCCTGCTGCAGGGCGGCGACTGCGCGGAGAACTTCAGCGACTGCGAATCGGGCACGATTTCCAACCGGCTGAAGGTGCTGCTGCAGATGAGCCTGGTGCTGGTGCACGGCCTGCGCCAGCCGGTGATCCGCGTGGGTCGCTTCGCCGGCCAGTACGCCAAGCCGCGCTCGGCCGACACCGAGACCCGCGACGGCGTGACCCTGCCCAGCTACCGCGGCGATGTGATCAACGCGCCGGCCTTCACCGAAGCGGCGCGGCTGCCGGACCCGAAGCGGATGCTGCAGGCCCACGCGCATTCGGCGATGACGATGAACTTCGTGCGTGCGCTGATCGATGGCGGCTTCGCCGATCTGCACCACCCCGAGTACTGGAACCTGGACTGGGTGCGGCATTCGCCGTTGGCTGCCGAGTACCAGAAGATGGTGGCCTCGATCGGCGACGCCGTGCACTTCATGGAAACCCTGGCCGGGGCCCGCGTACACAACCTCAACCGCATTGATTTCTACACCTCGCATGAAGCGCTGCTGCTGCCCTACGAGCAGGCGCTGACCCGGCAGGTGCCGCGCCAGCAGGGCTGGTTGAACCTGAGCACGCACTACCCGTGGATCGGCATGCGCACGGCGGCGCTGGACGGCGCGCATGTGGAATACCTGCGCGGGGTGCGCAATCCGATCGCGATCAAGGTGGGCCCGTCGGTGCAGCCGGACCAGTTGCTGCGCCTGATCGATGTGCTGAACCCCGAGGACGAACCGGGCCGCCTGAGCTTCATCCACCGCATGGGCGCGGCGCAGATTGCGGAAAAGCTGCCGCCGCTGCTGGATGCGGTGAAGCGCGATGGCCGTCGCGTGCTGTGGGTGTGCGATGCCATGCATGGCAATACCGAAAGCACGGCCAATGGTTTCAAGACGCGTCGCTTCGACAATGTGCGCAGCGAAGTGGAACTGTCCTTCGATCTGCATGCGGCGGCGGGCACGCGGCTGGGCGGCGTGCACCTGGAGCTGACCGGTGAGGATGTGACCGAATGCACCGGCGGTGCGCGTGAACTGACCGAGCGCGATCTGGAGCGCGCCTACCGTTCGACGGTGGACCCGCGCCTGAACTACGAACAATCGCTGGAAATTGCGATGGCGATCGTGCGCAAGCAGGAACAGGCACGCTAAGGGTTTTTTCGGCAGGGCTGGCAGCCCTGCACCTGCTTTGGGGCAACATCAAAAGCGGATTTTCCGCGAGTGGGCGGGGCGGTGTCGCAGTGCGGGGACGCCGCAAGTACGTCCGTGTAGGCTTGGCCGCCGCATTCATGCGGCGGACACCCCGCACTGCGACACCGCCCCGCCTCTGACAGGTTCACGCGATCTGTCGGACCGGCACGGGCTCTGACCCCGCCATCCCACGGATACCCAGCTTTTGCCGTTGCCGCTGCCGTTGCTCCAGGCAGGTGCAGGGCCGCAGGCCCTGCATCAATCCTCACCCGCTGACGTGATGCTCATGCCGCCTGCGCGACCCTGTGGGTTCATGCAATGCGCGAGGGTCTGCGGTGGGCTGGCAACATGTGCAGGACTATCTGTGGCCGATCGGTGCGGCACTGCTGCTTGGCGGCCTGGCCGCGTGGGGCGTGCTGGCCCTGTACCGCCGCCTGCGCGGGCGCGACCGGCGGCGTGCGCGCATCGGTCGGGTGATCGGCCCGCCGTTGGCGATGGCGTTGCCGCTGTTGCTGCTGGTGCCCGCGCTGCAGGCCACGCCGCTGCCCGAGCGCATGCTGGACCAGGTCCTGCGTGGCGTGCATATCGGCCTGACGGCCTGCTTCATCTGGCTGCTGGTACGCGGCGTAGCGGCCGGCGAGCGCGCGATCCTGCGCAGCCATCCCATCGATGTGTCCGACAATCTGGAAGCGCGCCGCATCCAGACCCAGACGCGCGTGCTCAGCCGCGTGTTGATGGGCGGCATCATCGTGCTCGGCGCGTCGCTGGTGCTGCTCACTTTCCCGATGGTGCAGAAGATCGGCACCGCGCTGCTGGCGTCGGCGGGCTTGATCGGTCTGGTTGCGGGCATCGCGGCCAAGCCGGTGTTCGGCAACCTGATTGCCGGCCTGCAGATTGCCCTCACCCAGCCGATCCGGCTGGACGACGTGGTGATCGTGGAAGGTGAGTGGGGCCGCATCGAAGAGATCGGCAGCAGCTACGTGGTGGTGCGCATCTGGGACGAGCGGCGCATGGTGGTGCCGTTGACCTGGTTCATCGAGCACCCGTTCCAGAACTGGACGCGGCGCAGTGCCGATCTGCTCGGCACGGCCTTCCTGTGGCTGGACTATCGCGCGCCGATCGCGGCGATCCGTACCGAGCTGGAGCGCATCTGTCGCGGCGAGGCGCTGTGGGATGGCCGTGTCTGCGTGACCCAGGTGACCGAAACCAGCGAACGGGCGATCCAGGTGCGTCTGCTGGTCAGTGCGCGCAATTCCGGCGATGCGTTCGATCTGCGTTGCCTGGTGCGCGAGCGCATGCTGGATTTCCTGGCCCGTGAACACCCGCAGGCGCTGCCGCAGCTGCGCGCACGGCTGCACCAGGATGATGAGATGGACATGCCGCGTGGGCCACGCGCGCGTACCGCCGATGTGCGTTCGCCCGGTGCCGAGGATGGCGAGGCGGCCATCGTGCCGGTGGAATCGCTGCCGGACCGGTAGCGCCGGGCCATGCCCAACGCGCGCAGCGGCATGGCGCGATCAGGGATCGCCGGTGTCGATCAGGGCATCGGTATCGAAGTGCGGCGGCCTGCGCGCGCGGGTGCGCTGTTCGTAGGCATAGCCCATTTCGATCAGCTTCGGTTCGCTCCACGCGGTGCCCATGAACAGCAGGCCCGCCGGCAGGCCATCGATCTGCCCCATCGGCACGGTCAGGCTGGGGTAGCCGGCCACGGCGGCCACGCTGTAGCTCTCGCCCGGGAAATCGTCGCCGCGGCTGCGCAGCGGCCAGGCGGTGCCGGTGGTGGGCGCGACCAGGGCGTCCAACTGTTGTGCCGCCAATGCGGCATCGATGCCTTCCGGGCCCGCCAGGCGCCGGGCATCGCTGCGCGCGCGGATGTAGGCGGGGTCGGACAGGCCCGGGGTCGCGTTGGCTTCCTCCAGCAGCGATTGGCCGAAGCGGCCCAGTTCCTGCCCGCGGTTGGCCTGGTTGAAGGCGATCAGCTCGGACAGGCTGCGCAGTGGCGCGTGGTAGGTGGCGAAGTAGCGCTCCAGCCCGGCCTTGAACTCGTACAGCAGCACCAGGCGCTCGGCGTCGGCCCAGGCGCCGGCGTTGGGCAGTTGCACCGGCACCACCACGGCGCCGGCGCGGCGCAGTTCGGCCGCCGCGTGCTGCATCAGCGGGGCCATGCCGGGGTACTGCGACAGCGGCGTCTGCAGCAGCCCGATGCGCTTGCCGCGCAGGCCGTCCGGGTCCAGCCGGGCGGTGTAGTCGTAGACCGCCCGGCCGGGCATGGTGGCGGTGGCCGGATCGGCCGCATCGCGACCGGCAATGGCGGTCAGCACGGCGGCCGCATCGGCCACGCTGCGGGTCATCGGCCCGGCCGTGTCCTGGCTGAAGCTGATCGGGATGATGCCCTCGCGGCTGACCAGGCCGACGGTGGGCTTCAGCCCGACCACGCCATTGATCGCGGCCGGGCAGACGATGCTGCCGTCGGTTTCGGTGCCGATGGCAACACTGCCCAGGTTGGCGGCCACGGCCACCGCACTGCCGCTGCTGGAACCGCAGGGGGAATGGCTGAGCCGGTAGGGGTTGCGGGTCTGGCCGCCACGTGCGCTCCAGCCGGACACCGAGTTGGCATCGCGGAAGTTCGCCCACTCGCTCAGGTTGGTCTTGCCCAGCACTACGGCGCCGGCCTCGCGCAGGCGCCGCACCAGGTAGGCATCGCCCGGGCGGAAGCCCTGCAGGGCCAGTGAGCCGGCGCTGGTGGCCATGGGCGCGGCGTTGATGTTGTCCTTCAGCAGCACCGGGATGCCGTGCAGGGGGCCGCGCAGGCGCCCGCTGCGGCGTTCGCGGTCGCGCTCGCCGGCTTCCTTCAAGGCATCGGGGTTGATCTCGATGACCGCGCGCAGGCGCGGCCCGGCGCGGTCCAGCGCGGCGATGCGCTGCAGGTAGGCCCCGGTGAGGGTGACGCTGTCCAGTTCGCCCGACACCATGCGCGCCTGCAGGTCGGCCACATCGGTTTCGGCGTAGGGGAAGGGGGCGCTGCTGGCCGCGGGTTCGGCGGCATGGGCGCTGGGCGCGGGCGCGCTGCAGCCTGCACTGGACAGTGCCGCCAGGACGAGGATCAGACAGCTGGGCAGGGTCGGCAGGGACAGGCGCATGGCTGGGCGTGCGAGGCTCCGGCGGCCAGTCTAGCCGCTGCTCAGCGCTTGCGCTTGCGCAGGTCGCGCGCCAGTACGTAGACGACCACCAGGTTGATGGCCAGTACGCTGCCCGAGGCCCAGCCCGGGTGGCGGATGATCGCGTAGATATCGAAGGGCAGGTAGATCGAGGCGGTCAGGCAGCCCAGCCACGAGGCCCAGGCCTTGGCCTTCCACAGGCCCCAGGCTTCGACCAGGTGCAGCAGGCCGTAGCCGATCATCGCCGCCGCGGCCAGGTGCACCGCGTCGGGACTGATCATGTTCAACAGCGAGGGCAGGGTGCCGTGATCCGGGTCCAGACTGAAACGCCGGATCAGGGCATTGACCCCGTCGCGAAGCGGCTGCGGACCGAGCATTTCCAGCCCGGTCGCCGCCAACAACGCCAGCATCGCCTTGCTCGCTTCGAGCAGGGCGATGACATGGAGACCCGGATGCCGATGCGGATCCGGGTTGTAGCCGTTCTGGCTCACGGTCTGCTGGCTCAGCCGCCGCGCGAAGCCTTCTTGCGGTCGCTTTCGGTCAGGAACTTCTTGCGCAGACGGATCTCCTTCGGGGTGATCTCGACCAGCTCGTCGTCTTCGATGAAGTCCAGGGCCTGTTCCAGCGAGTACTTGATCGCCGGGGTCAGCTGGATCGCATCGTCCTTGCCCGAAGCGCGCATGTTGGTCAGCGGCTTGGTCTTGATTGCGTTGACGGTCAGGTCGTTGTCCTTGGAGTGGATACCGACCAGCTGACCTTCATACACGTTGTCGCCTTCAGCAGCGAAGAGCTTGCCGCGTTCCTGCAGCGGGCCCAGCGAGTAGGCGGGGGTGACGCCCGGCGCATTGGCGATCATCACGCCGTTGATGCGCTTGGCGATGGCGCCCTGTTCCTTCGGACCGTAGTGGTCGAATACGTGGAACAGCAGGCCCGAACCCTGGGTGAGGGTCTTGAACTCGTTCTGGAAGCCGATCAGGCCACGGGCCGGGATCGAGTATTCCAGGCGCACGCGGCCCTTGCCGTCCGGCTCCATGTTCTTCAGCTGGCCCTTGCGGGTGCCCAGCTTTTCCATCACGCCGCCCTGGTGCACTTCTTCGATGTCCACCACCAGCTGCTCGATCGGCTCCATCATCTGGCCGTCGATTTCCTTGATGATCACTTCCGGGCGCGACACGGCCAGCTCGTAGCCTTCGCGACGCATGTTCTCGATCAGCACCGACAGGTGCAGTTCGCCACGGCCGGAGACCAGGAACTTGTCGGCGTCTTCCAGCTGTTCGACCTTCAGGGCCACGTTGTGGACCTTTTCACGGTCCAGGCGGTCCTTGATCTGGCGGCTGGTCAGGAACTTGCCACCGGACAGGTCCTTGTTGCCGGCGAACGGCGAGTTGTTCACCTGGAAGGTCATCGAGATGGTCGGCTCGTCGACGGTCAGGGCCGGCAGCGCTTCCGGGGTGTCCGGGTGGCACAGGGTGTCGGAGATGGTCAGCTCCGGAATACCGGAGATGGCGACGATGTCACCGGCTTCGGCAGTGTCCTGCTCGATGCGCTCCAGGCCCAGGAAGCCCAGCACCTGCGCGACCTTGCCGTTGCGCTTCTTGCCTTCACGGTCGATGACCGCGACCTGCATGTTCTTCTTCAGGGTGCCGCGCTGGATGCGGCCGATGCCGATGACGCCCACGAAGTTGTTGTAGTCCAGCTGGCTGATGCGCATCTGGAAGGCGCCTTCCGGATCGACTTCCGGCTTCGGCGCGTGCTGCATGATCGCTTCGTACAGCGGGGTCATGTCGCCGTCGCGCACGGTGTCTTCCAGGCCGGCATAGCCGTTCAGGGCCGAGGCGTAGACGATCGGGAAGTCCAGCTGCTCGTTGGTGGCGCCCAGCTTGTCGAACAGGTCAAAGACCTGGTCGATCACCCACTCCGGACGCGAGCCCGGGCGGTCAACCTTGTTGACCACCACGATCGGCTTGAAGCCCATCGCGAAGGCCTTCTGGGTAACGAAGCGGGTCTGCGGCATCGGGCCGTCCATCGCGTCGACCAGGATCAGCACGGTGTCGACCATCGACAGCACGCGCTCGACCTCGCCGCCGAAGTCGGCGTGCCCCGGGGTGTCGACGATGTTGATCCGGTTCTTGATACCGGTCTTCTTGTCTTCCCAGGTGATGGCCGTGTTCTTGGCCAGGATGGTGATGCCGCGTTCCTTTTCCTGGTCGTTGCTGTCCATCACGCGCTCGGCGAGGACGGTGCGCTCGGACAGGGTGCCGGACTGCTTCAGCAGCTGGTCGACCAGGGTGGTCTTGCCATGGTCGACGTGGGCGACGATGGCGATGTTGCGAAGATTTTCGATGGACATGCGAAAGGGGGCCAGTCGGCGCCGGATTTGGAAAAAGAAGTCCAACATTATACGTCTAACTTGACGCTTGGCGAAAACCCATGTTGCAGGACCGACCGAGCCCCATTCAGCTGGGGCCTGAACGGGGGGCCGCGGCTGCGCCGATGGTCGAAGCCGCCAGCGCCACGGGGCGGGTGTAAACTAGGTGGCTAGACGCGTTCCCCTTTGCATCAAGGATCCTCATGTCCCTCATCGCCACTTTCGACACCACCCAGGGCCCGATCAAGGTCGAGCTGTTCGCCGACAAGGCGCCGCTGACCGTGGCCAACTTCGTGAACCTGGTCAAGCAGGGCTTCTATGACGGCCTGATCTTCCACCGCGTGATCGCCGACTTCATGATCCAGGGCGGCTGCCCGCAGGGTCGTGGCACCGGCGGCCCGGGCTACAAGTTCGAAGACGAAACCAACAACGGCGTGAAGCACGAGGTCGGCTCGCTGTCGATGGCCAATGCCGGCCCGAACACCAACGGCAGCCAGTTCTTCATCACCCACATCAAGACCGATTGGCTGGACGGCCGCCACACCGTGTTCGGCAAAGTGCTGGAAGGCCAGGCCATCGTGGATTCGGTCAAGCAGGGCGACGTGATCCATTCGATCACCCTGGAAGGCGATGTCGACGCCGCGCTGGCCGCCAAGGCTGATCGCGTGGCCGAGTGGAACAAGATCCTCGCCGCCTGATTCCCCTTTGAAACGGCCACCCACGGGTGGCCGTTTCCACGTTCCCCGCCGCCTGCCAGGCCTGCGTGGCCACGCCCGCGGCGTCCTATCCAACGCTTGCAAGCAAGAGGAAACCCCCATGAAAGCACCCGTTCGTGTTGCCGTGACCGGCGCTGCCGGCCAGATCGGCTACGCCCTGCTGTTCCGCATCGCCTCCGGCGAAATGCTGGGCAAGGACCAGCCGGTCATCCTGCAGCTGCTGGAACTGCCGGTGGACAAGGCCCAGGCCGCCCTGAAGGGCGTGATGATGGAACTGGAAGACTGCGCCTTCCCGCTGCTGGCCGGCATGGTCGGCACCGACGACGCCGAAGTGGCGTTCAAGGACGCGGACATCGCCCTGCTGGTCGGCGCGCGTCCGCGCGGCCCGGGCATGGAGCGCAAGGACCTGCTGCTGGAAAACGCCAAGATCTTCACCGCCCAGGGCGCGGCGCTGAACAAGGTCGCCAGCCGTGACGTGAAGGTGCTGGTGGTCGGCAACCCGGCCAACACCAACGCCTACATCGCCATGAAGTCGGCCCCGGACCTGAAGCCGGAAAACTTCACCGCCATGCTGCGCCTGGACCACAACCGCGCGCTGAGCCAGCTGTCGAACAAGCTGGGCAAGCCGGTTGGCGGCATGGAAAAGCTGGTGGTGTGGGGCAACCACAGCCCGACCATGTACCCGGACTACCGTTTCGCCACCGCCGATGGCGCGTCCATCGCCGATGCGATCAACGACCAGGAATGGAACGCCAACACCTTCATCCCGACCGTGGGCAAGCGCGGCGCGGCCATCATCGAGGCCCGTGGCTCGTCCTCGGCCGCTTCGGCTGCCAACGCCGCCATCGACCACGTGCGTGACTGGGTGCTGGGCAGCAACGGCAAGTGGGTGACCATGGGCGTGCCGTCCGACGGTTCCTACGGCATTCCGGAAGGCGTGATCTTCGGCTTCGCCGTGACCACCGAAAACGGCAAGTACACCCTGGTGAAGGATCTGCCGATCGACGACTTCAGCCAGAAGTACATCGACAAGACCCTGGCCGAGCTGGAAGAAGAGCGCTCCGGCGTGGCCCACCTGCTGGGCTGATACGCTCGGGAGCAGTCGGTGATCGACTGTTGCGAAAAAGACGCCGGATGATTCCGGCGTTTTTTTTGTGCGTCAGATCACACTGCCCTCGCAGCAGAGCTGCCGGCGATGCCCAAGTCCACAGGGGGGGGCTGGTCAAACGGCCGACATCCGCTGCTAGAATCGATCCGCGCTCATGATCGAGCGCACTCAACAGATACAGTGCTTCCGCCCCCTCTGGGTGCGTGAGCGCTTATCTGACATCAGGCGTATCACGCAAAGGAGAAGTGCATGAACGACAGCAAGAAGATGCTGCAGGACCTGACCCAGGACCAGATCGACCATGTTGCCGGTGGCGAGGGCGAGATCCTCAACAGCTACCTGCGGTTGAAGAGCGAAGACACCAAGACCACCGAGAATCAGTAAGGGGACTTGGGAGCGCGCGAGCCGGACGTGTCCGTAGCGCGCGCTTTTCGACAGACCGATGCAAGAGCATTGGTTGTCGCGCCGCTCGCGTGCCCCGTGCAGCAGGTTCTGCCCGGTGGCTTGGACACACGCTCTGAATGGATTCGGTACTGTGCAGGGACCTCGAATACTCTTGATTGGTGCAGGGGACCTGTGCCTGCGCATCTGCGCGCGCCTGGTTGTACGTTCCGATCTTTCGGCACTATGCATCGCCGGCCGTGATGCCCTCGTTGGCGTTTCCAAGGCGCATTTCGTCGCAAGCTGCGGATCGGTTCCTGTCGAATGGGCAACTTTGGACGCTGCTGATGTAGAGCAGGTCGCCACCCTGATCAGACAGTTCTGCCCCGATCTCATCGTTCATTGTGCGTCGCTGCATTCGCCCTGGCTGTTGGCAGGGCGCACCGATGCCGTTGCAGACGCTTTTCGCAGTGCGGGCTTTGCCGCACAGTTGCCGGCGCAACTGCCTCTGCTGATTTCCGTCATGGCTGCCGTGGAACAGACTGGCTTCGGTGGAGGCGTGATCAATTGTTCCTATCCAGACGCAACCCAGCCGATCCTCCAGGCATTGGGTAGTGCGCCGACCATAGGTGTCGGCAACTCCGGCATGATCCAGATGATGCTCGAGGCGCGTTTGCGTGCGCGCAAGCACCCACGGCGCGTGCACGTTTCAGCACACCATTCGCATGTTCCCTTGATCGCCTCGTGCCGCATCGCGGAGGTGGCCGAAGAGGATCTACCGCGCATCCACCTGGATGGAGAACGGCATTCAATTGCTGACCTGATGGTCCATGCTCCTGCGCTTGCACTCTCTCCGGGCCTCAACGAAATCACCGCTGCCCACGCGGTCGCGGTCATGCTGGCATGGCTGGGGCTTGAATCTCCGCTGGCCACCTCCGCGCCGGGCGTGCAGGGGATGCCGGGTGGCTGGCCGGTAATCGTGGGAAAAGCGCGGATCGAGCTTGACCTGCCCCGCACGGAAACAGTGGAGGGATTGATCGCCTACCAGACGCGGGTTGCACGCTTGGATGGCATCGAACAGATTGAACAAGATGGCACTGTCAGATTCACCTCGGCGCTTGCCAGTGCGCTCGTTCGGTGGCCTGCGCTGGCCGAGCCTCTTCGCCCCGACGGGGCAAAGGCAAGGCACGCACAGCTTCGACAGGCAATGGCCGTGTCATGACTACACTTTTCGGATTGGTTGCAAGAACGGTAGCCGCACGGCAGGCGTTGCGCGAAAACTGGCGGAATTTCATTCCCTCCACGTTCCCCGCAGCTGATGATGATGGCTGGAGCTGCGACCCCGACGTCGGTGTTGTGTTGTACCGCGCCCGATTCGACAGTGAGGGGCGCGCGCTGGTCGCGACACAGCAGGTTGACCCGGACCGTCTAATGGTCACCGTGGCTAGAGAAGGGGTGGACGCGCTTTGCCACCAGTCGGGGGGATTCGCCGCTGTATTCTGGGACGCGCCGCGGCGTGTACTACAGATGGTGCGTGACCCGGCGGGACAATGCTCGATCTTCATCCGTCAGGATCAGCTCGTGGATGTGTTCTGCTCGGAAATGACTCCGCTGCTGGAAGATCCTTCGTTCGATTGCCTTCTGGATGAGGAGTCGGCCCAGTACTTCCTCAGTTTCGGACTGCCGCTTCCCGGGCGTACGTTGGCACGCGGAATCGCACATCTGCCGGCAGGCCACGTCCGCCAGTATGGGCCAAGCGGCCCTGCATTAACGCGACGCTACTTCACGCCCTTGGACCTGGATCAGCGCAAGGTCGCTGACGACACCTGGCTTGAGCATATCGTGGCCACGCTCGACGCTGCCATCGATGAACAGAGCGCAGATGGGCGCGCTGCGATTCTGCTGTCTGGTGGCGTCGACTCCTCCTACATCGCTACAACCTGCGCCACACGTCACGGTGCGGAGGGTTACGACGCCTACACCATCGAATTCGAAGGGAAGGGTGTCGTCAACGAAGTAGAGTACGCGCAGCTGGCTGCCAACGCGGCAGGCATCCGGCTTCATCCGGTACGGATGACGGTCCGCGATGCGCAGGACGCGCTTCAGTCGGTGCTGGCTCAGGCTCAGCCCTGCGCCGCCTGGGCAGCGCTGACGCATCAGCACCTGATGCACCATATTGCGCAGAGTGGCCACCGCAGGGTCCTCTCCGGGCTTGGCGCTGACGAGGTGTTTGGAGGCTACAGCCGCTACCTTCAGTTCTATAAGCGCCTGCGCAGGAACGAGGATCGCCGTCCCTGTGATGGTGTCCCCACGCTTGATTCGCTTACCTGGCGAGAGAGCCACGCCGAGCGCGACCTGTTTCCCGGCATACCCCAGTTCTTTGATCAGGCGGCCCGCAGGAAGGGGTTGGACGTACCATTCTCGCACTGGAGCCATGCATCGACGCTGGCCTCGTTCTACCGCGAGTGTCGGCAGATCAAGAGCGATGCGCATGTCTTTGAGATGATGGTTGCGCATGAGTGTCAGCATCGCGTTCCTGATCTGCTGTTTGCTGGCTTCGAACCTATGACGCGCGCGCATGCGCTGCAGAGTGGCTATCCATTTCTTGCGCCGGACGTGATGAGGGTCGCGTGTGCATTGGGTGCCAGCGAACGATTCTGGGTGTCCGGCGGACGTTGGAAGAACAAGAAACTTCTGCGCAGGATCGCACTCAGGCGATTGCCTGAGCAGATCATCACCCGCAAACCGGCGTCCTATACCACGCCGATCCGCGCGTGGCTTGACACGCCGTCATTTTCCGCCGAGTTGCGCGATCGCCTTCACTCCAGCCAACTGTGGAGTGCGGGGCTGGTGAAGCGAGACTGGCTCCAGAGATTGGAACAGCAGTTGGCCGAAGGGGCGGCGAGGCGACAGCACGGGCTGGTGGTGGAGCAGTACTGGGTGTTGACGATCCTCGCGGCATGGGTCGATCGATGGTGTGATCGTGCTGTCGGTAAAAGGAGATGAAGTGATGGATCTGCAAAGTTTGGCTGAGCGCTCCTCGCCGCTTGCTGGGCCGGGCGTCCAGCCGGATGGGCTGGAACAGGAGGCATTGGAACTGCGACGTGACATCGTCCACGTGCTCCACCACACCGGTGGCGGTCATTATGGTGGCTGCCTCAGCGTGATCGACCTGCTTCTGGTGCTTTACCGGAAGGTCTTGCGGATTGATCCGCAGCGACCGCAGGACCCGCTGCGGGACCGGCTTGTCCTTTCCAAGGGCCACGCGGCATTGGCCCTGTACGCGGTGCTCCGTCGCGTCGGATACTTCAGTGATGAACTAACAACCTATGCCGACATGGATTCGCGCCTGGAAGGGCATCCGGACATGCTGGCCCTGCCCGGGATCGATTTTTCCACCGGATCGCTGGGGCAGGGATTGTCGGTAGGCGTGGGAATGGCGCATGCCCTCAAGCGAAGCGGCCAACAGGTTTGGGTCGTCCTTGGTGACGGTGAGTGCCAAGAGGGCCAGGTTTGGGAAGCGGCGATGCTGGCTTCCATGTGTGGCTTGAAGAATCTGCATGTTGTTCTTGACCACAACCAGTGTCAGGAATGGGGTTGGAACCAGGTGGCGGCTGCTACCCCGCCACCCATCCAGCAGGTTGCTGATAAATGGGCTGCATTCGGATGGCGCGTGTGGGAGTGCGACGGTCATGACCTGGATGCGCTGCAACAGGTGTTCAATGCAATGTTGCATGATGAGGTGGAACGGCCGTCGATCATCATCGCCAATACCGTGAAGGGGCGAGGAGTGTCCATCTGCGAAGCCGATCCCAAGCGTTTCCATTGTGATGCCGCTACGCCATTGGAACATCTCCAGATGGTGGGGGATCTGGCATGACCGCTGCAAAACTGGCCGACGTTCTCGGCCTTGCCCTGGCAGATGTCGCCCGAGAAGATCCGCGCGTATTCGTCCTGGACGGCGACCTCGCTGACTCCGATGGCGCGATGCACTTTGCCGAACGACATCCAGAGCGCTTCCTCATGGCCGGGATCGCCGAGCAGGGGATGGTGTCCACGGCGGCGGGCATGGCCGATTCGGGGTTGCGGCCGTGGGTTTTTTCGTTCGCAGCCTTCCTCTGCTATCGAGCGTTGGACCAGGTGCGGATCTGCCTAAGTCAGTCGCGTCAGCCGGTCGTACTGGTAGGCTCACACGCAGGCGGGCTTTCCGGCCGCAATGGCAAGACCCACGCAGCGCCCAACGACCTTGCGGTAATGCTGTCGCTACCAGCAATGGCGGTGTTCGCTCCGGCAGACGCCGCCGATGCGCGCTATGTCGTGGGCAAGGCGCTGGAACTTGGCGCGCCCTCCTATATCCGTACGCCCCGGCGTCTGATGACTGAATCTGAAAACCTGCCCGGGAACGCGGCGCCTCATCGCTGGGTGCTTCCCCGTCAGACAATCACCCTGGTCGCTTGCGGTCTTGCATCGCAATGGGCGTATCAGACCGCACAGTATCTGCGGGATCGCGGCATCGTTGTAGGTTTGATGCATTGCCTGCAATTGAAGCCTTTCCCTGATTTCGAGCGCGAACTGGCGGGCGTCCAGCACATCTTCTGCATCGAGGATCACAGCCGCTATGGAGGTCTGGCGTCGCTGCTTGCACATCAACTCCCGGCGCGTCATATCCATGCCTTCGGCTGGTCGCCTGAATTCTCCGGGAAGTCTGCGGCAGACGACGTACTCCTTGAGCGGAATGGCCTCACACCCCGGGCCATTGCCGACGCCATGATCGAGATTCTGCGCTGAGTTCGAACGAGGAGAAATCCATGCTTTCCATTGTTGTTTCCTGGCGCGACCGTGCTGAGCTCGGCCAATCGTTGCCAACCCTGCTGGCAGTAAGTGATGCTGTCGGCGGGGACGTAACCGTCGTGAACTTTGGCGGCGACCGCGAAAAGCTTGAACCGCAGGTGGCTCCCTACCGACAGCGCATTCGGATCATCGAGGTGCAGGGCGAGCAATACTTCAACAAGGCCGCTGCACAGAATGTCGGGGCATGGAGCACGCAACAGCCACTTCTCTTCTTCTGTGACTGCGACATCCTGCTTGATCTCCCGTCAACGGTGGCGTTGGTCGAACGTCTTGCCGCCAATCCTGGCTGCTTCGGAACACTGGCCGGCGTGCGTGAATCGGAACTCAACTCCCGGGGTGCGAATCACGTGGTTTCCTTCGGTTACGAGTTGAAGATCCGGACGGCGGACGGGCGCCAGTTGAACATCATCGACAATGAAGAAGATTCGGGCGATGGCACAAGGCAGGCGCCCGGTCTTCTTTTCGTTCATCGCAAGGATTTCGAAACCATCAACGGCTACAACGCCGGGTTGCACGGCTGGGGATGGGAGGATCAGGACATGATCTCGCGGCTTACGCTGGGCAATGGTCTTGTACGGATAAGTGATGGAAGTGCCATCCATATCTCCCACGGCGACGAGGCTCGAATCGGTGCCTATCCCCCCGTCAGTTCGCGTTGGGAGAGCCGCGACCGCATGTTCCGCAAGGCGCTAGCCAATTACGACGCAGCAAACTTCGATGGGACGTTCGCCCAGGATGTGGAGCGCCTGGCACCGCGCATCAACCGGATGAACTGAATCATGGCGTCGTCGGTGCCAAATCTGACGGTGTGCATGATTGTTCGTGACGAAGCACGGACATTGGACCGATGTCTTGCAAGCATTGCAGGACTGTACGATGAGCTGTGCGTCATCGATACAGGATCCAGAGATGACTCGGTGGCCATGCTGCTGTCTCGCGGCGCGCGGGTCATCACCGATACGTCGTGCAATGGAGAGGACGGGCGAATCGTCGACTTCGCAAAGGCGCGTAACGCCGTACTGGGGATGGCCACGGGCGACTGGATATTGCAGATCGATGCTGATGAAGTGCTCGCCGAGGGGCATGAACACGTACTGGAAAGCCTTGTTGGTGGGCATTCCTGTGTTGCAGTAACGATCGAGAGTGATGGCGCGCGCTGGACATCGGGGCGATTGTTCGAGCGCCGACGTATCAGCAGGTACTGCAGTCCAATCCATGAGTATGTGGAGTACGAAGGTCGGACACGAAAGGTCGCCGGAATTGTCGTTCGCAACCTACCCGACAAGTCTGGTAAAGAGTCGTCCGGCCGGCGCAACACCAGGATTCTGGAGCAGACGTTACAGAAGGTTCCAGACGATGGGCGGCTCTGGCACTTTCTCGGGAACGAGCAC
Source organism: Stenotrophomonas sp. S49 (assembly GCF_016624905.1). Classification (NCBI taxonomy): domain Bacteria; kingdom Pseudomonadati; phylum Pseudomonadota; class Gammaproteobacteria; order Lysobacterales; family Lysobacteraceae; genus Stenotrophomonas; species Stenotrophomonas sp. S49. Next base: position 99,514 of record NZ_JACVUD010000001.1, read on the forward strand.
TACCGGGCCCAGCGGTTCCAGGAAGCTTGGCGGTGCTACGACAGAGCCGCATCGTTGGCGAATTTTCGCGCTGGACGCTACCACACGCTGTACTACCTGGGATGTTCGCTGCTGATGACCGGTGAGCGCGAGCGGGCCGAAGAAGCGGCCCGTCAGGCCGTGCGATTGGACGACCGATATGCCGAAGCGCATTGCCTGCTGGGTGACATCTTCTTCTTACGCCATCAGTTCGCTCAGTCGCGCGTTCATTACCAGCAGGCGCTGGCTTGTGTCTCTCCGCCCGAAGATGCAGTGATGGCGCCGCAGATGTGGGCCTATGACGTGCACCCCAAGGCTCAGATCCAGCGCATCGATGCGCTCGGTGAGCGTGCCCTGGCCGATGAGATCAACAGCGGAGATCAGAACGGATGGTAGACGCGCACAACGTGCGGCAAGGGCGGGCGGGGAGTACCTCGCGGATTCTGCGTGTGAGTGCGCTCCTGGTCCTGCTGAGTGGCGCAGTCACCAGTTCCTGGGCTGGTGTCGGTCGACCCAGCACAGTCGCCACTGATGCGACTGAGGCGGGCACGGCACGAGGATTCGACGTGCAGCACTACGATGTCCGGCTTGAACCGGACATCCATGATCGCCGGCTGCAGGGTACGGTAGTGGTCACCTTGCGGGTGACAGCTGACACGCTGCCGCGGCTTCGCTTTGATTCCGGCGAGCTGGTCGTTGATGCCGTGAGCGTCCATGGCAAAGCTGTGCCTTTCGCCATCGAGGACGGCGCAGTCGTCGTCACGCCCGGGAAGGCGCTGGAGAAAGGTTCCATCTGGGAGCCGGAATTCCGGTATCACGGTGCGCCCCGTTCAGGCATGGAGTTCCATCCCGAACGCGGGGAAGTCTACACCGTCTTCTCGACCAGTCAGTGGATGGTGTCCATCGACGCGCCCGATGAGCGTGCGAGCTTGGATCTTCGTGTCCTGCTGCCCGCCAAAACAGTCTTTGCGGGAACCGGAAGAGAGATCAGCACGACGCCGCAGAAGAACGGGCGACGGCTCCACCATTGGCGAATCAATGTCCCGGTTCCGGGTTTCGTATATGGGTTCGCAGCCGGGAACTACCGGGAAGTGGTGGACAGGAGGAATGAGGTCACTCTTCGCTATCTTTCCCGCGATCTTGATGACGCTGGACTGAGGCAGGTATTCGGTGACACGCCGGGCATGCTGCAGTTTTTCAGCCGGAAGAGTGGTGTTGATTTTATCGGGACGTACAGCCAGGCGCTGGTTGCCAAGACCATCGGGCAGGAAATGGATGGGTTGGCAGTGCTGTCCGAGGACTACGGAAGAGGAGTCCTGGAAGGGCGCAACGACAGGATGCTGATCGCACATGAAGTCGCTCATCAATGGTGGGGCGTGGCCATCACATGCCAGGATTGGCGCCACTTCTGGCTCAATGAAGGCCTGGCAAACTTCATGGCCCTGGCTTACATGCAGGATAAGCTTGGCGACACCTTCTACCAGCAGCGCGTTGAGGCTTGGGGCAAGCGCGTGCAGCGCCTGAAGGACGAGGGCAAGGATAAGCCGTTGATCTTTCCCGATTGGAGCGCGCCCACGGGAGATGATCGTGCCGTGGTCTACATCAAGGGAGCGTACGCCTTCGTAGTCCTGCGGCAGACGTTGGGCGAGGACGCTTTCTGGCGCGGTATCGAGATCTACACGAAGACCAACCTTGGCAGGTCCACCACAACAGCGGATCTGCGCAAGGCCATGGAACAGGCCAGCGGGCGTGATCTGTCTGGATTCTTCGCTCAGTGGGCGGGGATGCCTGCGACTGCGTCCTGACACGAGCGCCTTGCGGAGGAGGAATGATCGACAATACGTCTGCCGCATCCGACAGCACGACGGCGCATGGGGCCGATGGTGCGCCTGCATCCACGCTCTTCCGCATGCAGGTGGTGCAGGTGCGGCGAGAGGGCTGGTTGGGCTCACTTTCGCTGTCGCAACCGATTCGGATGCAGGTTTACGCCTGGATTGCTGTCGGATTGGCGTTGATGGTCATGACCGTGCTGATATTCGGCTCATATACACGTCGGGAACGGGTTCACGGGCGATTGGTTCCGGTCGAGGGCCTGGCCGATGTGATCGCCGTGGAAGCGGGTGTGGTTTCTTCCCTGTCCGTGGAAGAAGGGCAGCAGGTCAGCCGAGGACAGCTGCTTGCGATGGTGGACATGCCCAGCACTACCGCCCAAGGCAGCACGTTGACAGCCTTGCAGGAAGGTATTGGCGCGCGTCAACAAGCGTTGCGTGATGGCATGATGGCCGGCGATGAGCTGCAGCAGCTTCAGCGCAGCAGCCTGGCCGATCAGGTTCGTGCAAAGCAGACCGAGCTGCGGCAGATCGCAGACGAAATGGCACTGCGCAGGCGCCAGGTTGAAATCGCGCGGGATACGCTGGGGCGGATGCAGCAACTGCTGGACGATCGTTATGTCAGTAACCTGCAGGCCCGCCAGCAGGAATCGGTGGTGATCGACGGCGAGGCGGCCATGCAGGCACTGCAGCGCCAGGCAACCACCGTGCAGAAGGAGCGCGAGCAGCTTCAGTCAACGCTCCTTGGACTGCAGCCTCAACGCAATGTCCGACATGCAGATGCTGCACTTCGATTGCAGGAACTGGATGCGCAGCGCATTGAGACGGTCGCACGCGGAGAGCGGAGCGTGCATAGCCCACTGGCAGGCGTAGTCGCCAACCTGCAGGTCAAGGCAGGGCAGAGTGTGGGTGCTGGACAAGTGCTGGCCAGCCTGATCCCCGGTGATGGCCGGCTTGAGGTGGAGTTGCAGGTGCCAAGCCGAGGGGTGGGTTTCATCGCGCCGGGCGATAGCGTCCTTCTTCGTTTCGATGCCTATCCGTACCAGAAGTTTGGCCACCAGCGGGGGAAGGTAAAGCAGATCAGTCGCAGTGCGCAGACCGCGGCGCTGCCTGGCCCGGACGGCGCCTCCCCGGCTGTTGGCGAAACCTTCTACCGGGTTGCCGTTGAACTGGAGCGGCAGGATGTGTTGGCCTACGGACGCAAAGAGGCGCTGCGGCCGGGAATGCTGCTGGAAGCGGACATACTCGGTGAGCGGCGTCGGTTGATTGAATGGGTGCTCGAGCCGCTTTATTCGGTGAAGGGGCGCAACGGAGAATGAACATGATGATGGCGACGCAGTCCACAAGGGGACGCGCGTGATCGGTCGCGGAGGCGTCCGGGTCCACCTACAGAGCGAGGCCGCTGAATGCGGGCTCGCCTGCATGGCAACGATTGCGGACCATCACGGCATGCATACCAGCATGGCGGAGCTGAGGCAGCACTTCCCTCTGTCGCTGAAGGGCGTGAAGCTGACTCAGCTGATGCACATTGGCCGCCGTCTGGGGTTTCAGGTGCGTGCTGTGCGGCTGGAAATGGAAGGGCTGTCCCAACTGGCGCTGCCCTGCGTTCTGCATTGGGATCTGAACCACTTCGTCGTACTTCACTCCTTGAAGGCGGGAAAGGCGCGGGTGCTCGATCCCGCTCGTGGCGAGCGCGACTTGACACTTGCCGAGGTGAGCGAACACTTCACCGGCGTAGCATTGGAGGCGCGACCGGATGTTGGCTTCCAGATGCGTCGCAGGGCGCCGGCGGTCACGCTGCGCCAGTTGACCGGTGGCGTGCATGGATTGCCACTGGTGCTGTCACAACTGTTGGGCCTTTCCGTCGCGCTGCAGCTGATGGTCATGGTGGGGCCATTCTTCATGCAGTGGGTGGTTGACCAAGTACTGCTGGCGGCCGACAGGGGGCTTATGTTGGTGCTGGCTTTCGGCTTCTCTGCCATCCTGATCAGCCAGGTTGCGGTGGCACAGTTGCGTGGATGGGCAGTCATCCATCTGTCAGCGCGGTTGAACCAGCAATGGTCGAGCAATGTTTTCGCGCATGTGCTGCGACTTCCCATGGACTTCTTCGAGAAGCGCAACCTCGGCGACATAACGTCGCGTCTATCCTCGGTCCAGGCCATCCAGCGCACCATCACCACCAGCTTCGTGGAGGCCATCATGGATGGTCTGCTGGTGTTGGTCACACTGGCGATGATGCTGCTTTACAGCGCACCACTGGCGGCCGTCTCTCTGCTCTCCGTCGGCATCTATGCCGGCATACGCTGGTTGGCCTACCGTCGACTGCGGACGGTGTCCGAGCGCCAACTGATGGCCGTGGCATGTCAGCAGACGTACCTCCTCGAGTCGATACGCGGCATGCAAAGCCTGAAGCTGGCACGAGCAGAGTCCCTGCGCCGCTCCAACTACGAGAACCTGATTGTCGGTACAGTCAATCAGGACCAGTCCCTGGCCAAACTCAACCTCAGTTTTGTCAGCATCAACCAACTGCTGTTCGGGCTGGAGCGGATTCTGGTGGTTTCGATAGGCGCGTTGCTAGCGATGGACAACGTATTTTCCGTAGGCATGCTGATCGCGTACCTTGCCTACAAGGAACAGTTTGCGCTGAGGGTGGCCGCATTGATCGACAAGAGCGTCGACTTCCGTATGCTGCGATTGCATGGCGAGCGCTTGGCCGACATCGTGCTCACCGCACCCGAGGAGACGATGGCAAACGGTGTGGCAGTGAGACTCGAGGGGCCGCGCATTGATGTCGAGGACGTGTCATTCCGCTACGCAGACGGCGAACCCTGGGTCATCCGTCACTGCAGCTTCAGTGTGCAGCCTGGTGAGTCGGTTGCCATCGTAGGCCCATCGGGTTGTGGCAAAACAACATTGTTGAAGATGATGCTTGGTTTGCTGCGGCCGAGCGAAGGCGTCATCAGGGTCGGTGGCCGGGACATACGAGAGATCGGCAACGATCGCCTGCGAAGCATGGTGGCCGCGGTAATGCAGGAGGATCAGCTTTTCGCTGGAAGCATCGCTGACAATATCGCCTTCTTCGAGCCAGAGGCGGATCCGGCTGCCATCGAAGCGGCATCAAGGTTGGCAGCGGTGCATGATGAAATCGTGGCGATGCCGATGGGCTATCACAGTCTTATCGGTGACATGGGTACGACCCTGTCTGGCGGGCAGAAGCAGCGCGTGATCCTCGCCCGCGCGCTGTATCGCAATCCGCAGTTGCTGTTCCTGGATGAGGCGACAAGCCATCTGGATGTCATGAAAGAGAAGCTGGTCAATTCTGCGATCATGAATCTGCACCTGACCCGGATCATCATTGCGCATCGTCCAGACACGATTGCAAGCGCAGATCGCGTGATTGCGCTGCATGAGGGGCGCATCGTTTCCTCCGGCGTGCAGGATGCTGTTGAGGCATGATCACGCAATAGATCGATGTCGTTTCAGTCACTTGAAATACCTGGCGAATGCATGTAAATGTTGCTTGCACCAACGGCATCACGCAGTCGTCATCTGCAGGGTAGTGCTTTGGTTTTGCGCGCTGTGTGGAGGCCCTTTCCCCCCGATGGAATCGAGGACGAGAAGATGCACAGGGAAGTCGAGGATCATCTTGATCGCAATGAAGCTTCGCCCACGCCTCGGCATTGGAAGGCTCTGCTGGATGAGGTGGACGGCTACCGGAACGAGCAGGTGACCTTTCGGTTCTGTCGGCATTTCGATATCCCTAGAGAAGAGGCGACGGTCCTCCTCCGTCAGGTCATGAAGTGGCTGTGGTTGTGCGAATACAACCGCCAATGCAACCCCCGGCCGATCAGCCTTCGCATCGATCGTCCGTTGAAGATCGTCGATGAAATGTGGCACAACTTCATCCTTCACACGCATGAGTATGCCCGGGTCTGCGAACAGTATTTCGGGAGCTTCGTTCAACATTTTCCTGCGACGGAAGCCGATTTTGCGGCGCACGATGCGCTTCGCGGCAGCCTGCATCCACGGCAGTTCGCATCCGATCAGATGGATCGTCGGCGTGCCCAGTACGAGATGGTTTATGACCTGCTGGGCGAGCGCACGTTCCGCAGGTGGTATGTGGAATACCCGCGTGTGTACACGCCGGAGGCAATCAAGGCTTTGCGGCGCTAGGCAGTGGATGTCTCGCCGCATCATCGCTTTCTTGGAGAAGACCCGGGGTCGGATACTGAATCCGAGACTGAAGTGAGATCCCGAAGCCCGGGCAACAGAGGGAGTTCGTATCATCATGGAAAGCAAGAAGGATCAAGCTGTCGAATCGAAGATCAAGCTGATTGATGAGGCATTGCTGGACAACATCGCCGGTGGCTTTGGCGATTCTCCGAATGTGGAATGCGGCCCTGGTGACTGCACCAACCACGGCGGCTGCCAGACGCCGCCGCGCTGACGCGCAGTTGGGTGCCGCTCCCTTGGGGCGGCACCCTTGGGAAAATGAACCGTGCAAGGACCATGAATATGAAAGGAGTCGTGGAGCTGTTTCCAACAGCGTTGTTCGTTTCAGAGCACTTTGCGCTGGAGGAATCCGAGCGCAAAGTACTTCTTGATCGTGCATGGAATCCCAACCGGCTTGGCAATCGCAGCTCGGAAGATACCTATGCACTCGAACATTCGCAGTTGGGCCGCATGAAGGCCTTTCTTCAGGCGCAGACGGCGCATTTCGCGCATGAGGTCCTCGGTCTCCCCCGCTCGCTGGATGTCGCCATTACCCAGTCGTGGCTGAATCACAACCCGCCTGGATCCAGTCATCATCCTCATTTTCATCCAAACAGCATCATCAGCGGTGTCTTCTTCATCCAGGGAGGGGAATGCCCATTGACCGTGCACCGGGAGAACCTTCTTTTTGGCAGCATCAGTCTTCCTGGTGGCAAGCGAACCGCCTACAACGCCACGCGTCGCAGGATTTCCAACCGGGAGGGGCATGCGGTGCTGTTTCCTTCGTCGCTCAGGCACGAAGTCGAAGCGAACGCATCCGGCAGCGACCGGTATAGCCTGTCATTCAATACGTTTGTGAAGGGAACCATCGGTTCGAAGGAGCGATTGACGGAGCTGATTCTATGAACGGCAGGGTGAGAGTGTCGGAGGTCTTGCGATGAAGCTTCACACTTGGCCCATGGCACCGGCAGAGATTGCGCAGGAAATTGCCCGTGATGGCATCATCGTGCTTCAGTCAGGAGAGCTATGCGAGTCCCTGTTAGCAAGACCATTCCGTGCCGCCTCAGAACTGCTGGGTGCAGAGCCACTTCACTACGACGTCGTGGCCGTCAAGCCAGTGGACGGCCAAGCGTCAATCGTCGAAAGCAATCGTGATGGACGGCTCCATACTGATTCCTATCCGATGATGTCGCCGGATCTGGTCGTAATGTCTTGTCACCAACAGTCCGCCAGTGGAGGCGAGAGTGTCTTTGTCGACAGTTGGCAGGTCCTGGACGCTATTCGTTGCGAAGATCCGTCGCTTTACGCGAAGTTGTTCACGGTCTGCCGCGCCTTTCGCTTCCCCGCCTATCGTGTCTATGCGCCGACGTTCGGATTCAATCAAGGCTCATTTGTCTTTCATCATGCCACCTCCCCAGATGAAGGCGACCAGGTGGGGCGTGACTTCCAGCAATGGGTCGAGCGCGCGCGCAAACTGGCCTTTCGCCTGGAGCCGGGTCAGGTTTACCTGATCGACAATCACCGGATGCTCCATGGCAGGACCCGTTTCACTGGTCCGCGCCATTTGCAGCGGCTGCAGTTATGGAACGAAGCGCGTTCTTCGATTCCCGAGCGATTCCTCGACGCAGCCTCAGCAGCGTTGGAATGGCGCGATCATGCGGCAGCGCAGTACGTCGACGATGTTCGCAGTCGTCTAGGTCTTTCTCGCGTTTCGGAGCGCCGGTTCGCGGAACTTCCTTGTCGTGATCAGGACGTGGTGCTGGACCGCGCGCTGCAGACACTGCCTCCGCCCCCTGCGTGCCTTTTGGACAGGATCAGCCGCGGATGAGTGTGTATCCAAAACGTCTACGCCAGGGCGAGACAATCTACGTCCATGTAAGAGTCCGCAGTGTCATTCCCCGACGTCCCCTGATCAGGGTTCATCTGGAGGATCCCGCTGGCGATCGAACGGAGATCGGCCATTTCCATCCGTGGGTTTTCCCTGCAGCTGATGACGCCGCGATTGAGCCGACGTCGTTACCTGGGAGCCTGAAGCGCGTCTCACCTGTGTACCTGCTGGCGCGCCACCTCACAGGGCCGGACGGAGACGCAGGCTCCATGCTTGCGATTCTGGAGAAGACCCGCAGCAGCACGCATTTTCATCTCAGTCATACGCTGGCCGACGATGCCCCCCTTGGCCGCTATCAGGTCCACATCGAGATGCGCAGCAACGCACGTGTCTGGTGCTCGGACACCGCATCTGATGCGTACTTCCACGTCGAGAGCCTGCAGCGCATGGACGACCCGCAGGGGGCAACGGGTGGGCGTGCGTTGCTGCTCAATCCCGGGCCGGTGGTGGTCCCCGCCTGCGTCGTCAGTATCGACGATGGCACGCTGTGGCGGCGAGGCGTTGAATTGAGTCCGGGGACGAATGTAGTGAGTTTCCGCGGCGCGCGTGGATACGTCCTCTACTCGGACGAGCGTCATGTCCTGTCATTGCACCACGCTGAAGAGCCTCTCTGCATACGCAACGAAGCACTGGCTTGGCGGGACGATCCTGACCAGGACAGCGTATGGATTCATGGAGAGTCGTCTGATGCCCAAGGTTGGGCGCTCAGTGGTTCATCGCGCAGGATCTGGAAGGCGGCAAATGGAATGATCGGCCGATCAGCGCTGCGTATACCAGCCCAGTCGCGCGAGTACGATGCGATGCTGGCGGAAGGCTTGTTGCTGGAGATTGCGGAGGCATGATCGGTGTGGTCAATGGTGGTGTTGATGCGGGCACGCAAGCGGGGCGGAATCCTCGCGTCCAGAAGTTCCGTTTGATGGTCGCTTGTGGGCTGCTTGCACCGGGTGGGGCATGGGCACAGCAGATCGATGCGAACGCGCCGGTGGCGACCGAGCTCGACGCCGTGAACGTCATGGCGCAGCCCTATGATGCACAGCGCGACGAGACCGTGCTGCGTGTGGTGATGGAAAAGGAGGAACTTTCCCGGTTTGGTGACGACCGATTGGTTGATGCATTGCGAAGGATGCCAGGCGTCAGTGTTCGTGAAGCTGGGCCGGGACGTCGCGGCGGCGTAGCGCTGAGAGGTTTGGCGGATGGCTATGCGCAGATTCTTGTTGATGGTCAGCGGGCGCCTGCGGGATTCGACCTGGATTCTGTTCCGATGGTCATGGTGGAGCGCATCGAGATCATTCCGTCTGCCGTTGCAGATGCGAGCACACAGGGGATTGCCGGAACGATCAACTTCGTAATGAGCAGTGCCTATCGGAGACAGGGCGGCGAAGCAGTTCTTGCTCTGGGTAATAGTGCAGGCAGCGTGTTGCCTTCGGCCAGCTTGAGTCGTACGGTGCGGTCCGGTTCGCGTACAACGGCGATTGATGCATCGGTCTCACGGCGCGAGTACGACACCAGAATCCGACGTGGTGAGAAAGTGCTGGATTCATTCGGACGTGTAGTCGAGGAACGCGAGGGCGCCAGAGTCATCACAGGCGACCGCAGTTCAGGCTCGATTGCACCTCGTGTTGCGCTGGATCTCGCCCGAGGTGGAAGTCTGGAGGTACGCACCTTCCTGGAGGCAAGCGCCGCGCATCGTGATACGCGATCGACCTGGACATCGTCCATGGACGATGCATCTTCCGTGGCACAGTCCAATGGAAGCAATGCCATTGATGTTGTGCAGATGCAGTCGTCGCTGGACTGGACACACGTGTTCGCCTCGACTGCCCGTTTCTCGAGCCGCCTGGCGGTGGGTGGGAACCGGGAGCGGGCGCATTACGCAGAGAGCATCCAGGCCGATGACGGACGACTGCTTGCCGAGGAAACTACCGAGGCCCGGTTGCGGGTCTCCGGTTGGACTTCCTCCGGAAAGTACATGCCGGCACGGCTGGGAGACCACAGCTTCCAGTCTGGCTGGAGCGTCAGCGACGACCAACGAGCCGAGCGTAGTGAACGGACGTTCTTCGGCGGTGGTCTCCGCGTCACCGAGGACCGGTCATTCAAGGCTGGTATCCGTCGGACCGCGTTCTACAGCCAGGACGAATGGGAGGTCACCAGCAGATTTTCGATGTACATGGGCTTGCGTTGGGAACGGCTTGATACGTCCAGCCGCAGTGATGATGGCGAGGTTGCGAATACGTCGGATGTCATCTCTCCCATTCTGCAGACCTTGTGGAAGCTGCCTGGAAGCAAGCAGAGACAGGTCCGGCTCAGTCTGAGCAGCACGTATCGCGCCCCCGAGCTCCGACAGCTTGTGGCCACGCCCTACCTATCTCTGGACAACGGTCTCATGCAGCCCGATCTGAGCGGGAATCCCGACCTGATTCCGGAGCGGGCCAATGGATTAGATCTGGGCTTCGAACAGCATCTGACAGAGGACGCTAAGGTCACCGTGGGGGCATACTTCCGAAACGTACGAGACGTCATTCGTGACGACGTTCAGCTGGAGCAGGACAGGTGGGTATCGCGACCGATTAACGCAGGGCGCGCCCGCATATGGGGGGGCGACGTGGCAATAAAGTCCTCATTGCAGCGGTTCTTCAAGCGAGCGCCTGATATCCAGATGAATGCGAGCTTGGCATGGAACGACTCGCGGGTGAGCGGAGTTGCGGGCCCTGATAACCGATTGGCCAGCCAGACACCGTGGCAGGCACGTGTCTCTGCTGATTACAACGTGACTTCCCGTTGGAAGGTGGGGGGGAGCCTGGGCATAGAAGCGGCACGCAAGGTCCGGACGAGCCTGTATGAATGGGAGCGTGAATCCAGTCGGGGGGAATTGGATCTGTACGGGGTATGGACGGCAACGCCTGGCGGCCCCCGGGTGCGCCTCAGCTCCACCGTGCTGTTGGCTTCTGATCAGCAGAGTCAACGCTATGTACTGCATGAGCAGGGTGGGGCATTTGCTGAGTCCCGTCGCCGCAATGAACTGCTGGTCCGGCTTCGCTGGGAACTTCCCTTGAACTGATGAGCCAGCGCGGTAGGTATGACAACAGGCGGATACAATGTTCGGGCAGGATCAGATTTCACGGTCGAATCTGTGGTGATCTTTCTGCTTCGCGATTGGTGTGGTGTTCTCCGTTCGACGGCGAACATCGTGCCGATGCATCCGGTTTCTTCGTGTGATGACGAGCATGATTCTTCTACACCATGTCGACGAGGCATTGATCGTCGCTGAAAAGCCTGCTGGACTGCTTTCTGTGCCCGGCCGCGGCGCCGATAACGACGATTGCGTGGTGTCTCGTCTGCAGGTTGCATATCCGGACGCGCTTACCGTTCATCGCCTGGACCAGGTCACGTCCGGGCTTCTGCTGCATGCGCGCGGGAAGGCGATGCAGGCGGCGTTGTCGATGCAGTTCGAGCAACGACAGGTGGGCAAGCGTTACGAGGCGGTACTGCAGGGCCTGCTGGCCGACGATGCCGGTGAAGTGGATCTGCCGTTGATCGTGGATTGGCCGAACCGGCCGAAGCAGATGGTCGACCACGAGCGCGGCAAGCCGGCGCTGACGCGCTGGCAGGTGTTGGCGCGCGATGTGGAGGCGGGCACTACGCGCGTGGCGCTGGCGCCGGTGACGGGCCGCAGCCATCAGTTGCGCCTGCACATGGCCAGTCTTGGCCATCCCATCGTTGGTGACGTGTTGTATGGCGCCGCGCCGGCGCAGCGGGTGCATCTGCACGCGTGCGCGTTGGCGTTCACGCATCCGGTAACCGGTGCTGCGCTGGCATTCGAGTCCGCGGCGCCGTTCTAGAGGCTTCGGCAGGGCTTGCAGCCCTGCACCTGCTGTAGTCGAGCCATGCTCGACTGAAGCAACATCAAAGGCGGGCATTCCGTGGGATGGCGGGGCGGTGTGGGCTTGCAGGACACGCCGTAAACCCGTCCATGGGGGC
>NZ_JACVUD010000020.1:0-52457 GCF_016624905.1 Stenotrophomonas sp. S49
TTGCGTCTTGTTTTTTTTTTTTTTTTTCCCCCCCCCCCCCCCCCCCCCGACTCTACGAAGCAACGGCAGTCGAGCACGCTCGACGCTACGGGGTGGACGCGGCGCCCTGCTTCGGCCAAGAATCGGGGCGAGGCCCATGAAGGGCCGGACAGGAGATGCCCGTGAACGATGGCGCACTTGCCGCAGCGATCGCCGCTTCCGCTGCCAACACCCATCCTTGGATGCAGGCGCAGCATCGCCAGGTGCTGGAGTACTTCGAACAGCGGCAGGCCTTTTCGCCGGCGACCTCGATTCCGTTGGCCGCATTCGACGTGGAGCTCGAAGAGGTGCTGTACGACATGATCGACGACGGCCTGGTCGAGGTCGTGGCGACCGACCGCTGCTATCTGGACCGGCAGACGTTGCTGCAGCGCGTGCAGGACGACGAACGATCGGCCGAGCGCCTCAACCGCGTGCTGCTGCGCTACGTCGTGCCCGTTCTGGTGATCGTACTCATCGCCGTGGGCGTAGCGCTGGCCTTGTAGAGTCGAGCTTGCTCGACTGAGCGCGCAGCAAAGAGCAGTCGAGCAAGCTCGACTCTACAAAGTCGTCAGCCCCCAAACAGCTTCTGCGCGCGCTGGAACAGGATCCAGCTGGTGGAGATGAAGATGCGGCAGCGCGCACAGAGAGGCAGAAGGAATGGATCAGCGGAGGCGGCTGTGATTGTGCTGAGTAGACCGCAAGCGCAATTCATTGTGTTGGCGATGCTGGCTGGGCTTCCGACGGCAGCCGCCGCAGCGGATCGATCTGCGTTCTTTGTGAACCATGCGTCATCGATTGAAGACAATTGCCTTGAAGTTGATACGCGAAGCTTGCCCTTTTCGTGCCACAGAATTTCCGATGGCGCGCAGACCGTGGTCGCTGTGAGGGAGTTCAAGCGCACCTGGAATGCCGACAGGTCGACTTTCTCAAAGCTGACGGTTGTACTTCCTGGAGTGCTCCGCGCGGGGCAAATTCTCGCGATTGGAGATGAGGGGGCGCGTGTGTTCTTCAGCAAGGGGGCGAGTGCCTTTGCTGGTAAGAGTGGCTGCTACAGTACGGCCGCGTCCGGCCAGGTAATCGTCGATGCAGTCGAGCGCAATTGGATCGAGGTTTCGTTGGAGGCGACTTTCACACTCGCAAGCCCTCTGGATTGGCCGGAAGACTGTGACGCTCCTGTCAGCATCCATCGTGCAATCAAGGCCGACAGCGCGGACATCGCTGAACTGCGAGCATGGGAGGGAAGACCGGGGAGCGATGATTCTCCCTTTGACGAGGCGAATCCCCCGAAAAGGTAATCGGATGTAACACCCGTGGGGGCAGGGTTCGTCGTGCATGCGTCCTGACCGCGCCATCATTTGTGGAACGCCAGCCGACCTGCTGTGCAGGAGCGACCGAAGCGATGGCGGCGTAAGCAGATTGCGCCGCGTCGGGCGGACCCGAAGTTCACCCCCCAAACAGCTTCTGCGCGCTCTGGAACAGGATCCAACTCGTCGCGATGAACTTGTCCCCACCCTGCGGCCGATTGCCACGATGGGTATGGGTGAACGCGGTCGGCGCGATCAACAGGCTGCCGGTGCGCGGTGCGATCTTGCGGCCCTGGAACAGGAATTCGGTTTCGCCTTCCTCGAACTCATCGTTGAGGTACAGCGTCCACAGTACGTGCCGGTGCAGGGTCTCGGCCTGCGGGTCCTTCGGGTACAGCTCACAGTGCCAGTACGGGTAACCGCCCTCGCCCGCCGCGTACCACTGCAGGTTGATGGCACCCGGGCGCAGGCAGGTGCGGGCCAGGTCGGCCAGCTGTTCCTGCGCCATGTCGGGGAAATCCTCGGCCGACAGTCGGCGCGGCTGGCCGTTGCTGTCCTGGATCTGCAACATCAGCGGTGCGATCAACGCCTGTGGATAACGGCGTAGATAAGTCAACAGTCCGGCGAAAACCGCCTGCTGCAGTGCGCTGTCCACATCCTTCCAGCCATCCGCGCCACTGATGCGCAGATCCTTGCTGCGCTTGAGTTCCGGGAACACGCCACTGCCCACTGCGCCGGGTTTCAGGTGCTGGCTGGCACGCATGCGGGCAACGATCGCAGCGCAGACGTCGCTGGGGACGGCGTTGTGGATGACTTCGATGAAATCGACCGGACCCGGCTCGTGCATGCGTACATTCCTTCGGCGGCAAGGGCCTGATGGTGCCGTTTGCCGCCGCTGCTGTCACCCTGCGGTCATGTCATCGTTGTGCCATGACCGCCGTAGGGATGGCCGCCGTCAGACGCTCTTCGCGTCGTGCTCCTGGTGATAGCGCACCGCTTCGGCCACTTCCTCGCGCGAACCCAGGAACACCGGCACGCGCTGGTGCAGATGCTTGGGCTGGATGTCGACGATGCGTTCGCGACCGGTCCACGCGGCGCCGCCGGCTTGTTCCACCAGCAGGCCCATCGGGTTGGCTTCGTACATCAGGCGCAGCTTGCCGGCCTTGCCCGGTTCCTTCTTGTCCCACGGGTAGATGAAGATGCCGCCGCGGGTCAGGATGCGATGCACGTCGGCCACCATGCTGGCGATCCAGCGCATGTTGAAGTTCTTGCCGCGCGCGCCTTCCTTGCCGGCCAGCAGATCGCCCACGTAGGCCTGCATGGGTGCTTCCCAGTGGCGCTGGTTGGACATGTTGATGGCAAATTCCTGGGTGGCGGCGGGAATCTGCATGTTGGCGGTGGTCAATACGAACTCACCGGTTTCGCGGTCCAGGGTGAAGGCGTGGGTGCCATGGCCGACGGTCAGCACCAGCTGGGTGCTGGGCCCGTAGATGCAGTAGCCGGCGGCAATCTGCTTGCTGCCCGGTTGCAGGAAGGCATCATCACCCGGCAGTTCGACATTGGTGGGGCAGCGCAGCACCGAGAAGATGGTGCCGACCGAGACGTTGACGTCGATGTTCGAGCTGCCGTCGAGGGGATCGAACAGCAGCAGGAAATCGCCACGCGGGTAGATGTCCGGCACCGGCTGGCTGTGGTCCATTTCTTCCGACGCGCACGCGGCCAGGTGGCCGCCCCAGGCGTTGGCTTCCAGCAGGATCTCGTTGCTGATCACGTCCAGCTTCTTCTGCGCTTCGCCCTGCACGTTGCCGGTGCCGGCATCGCCCAGTACGCCGCCCAGGGCACCCTTGCTGACGGCGATGGAGATGCTGGTGCAGGCGCGGGCGACCACGGCGATCAGCTGGCGCAGGTCGGCGTTGATGCGGCCGGCGTGCTGTTCTTGAATCAGGTACCGGGTCAGCGAAGTACGGGACATGGCGGGCGGGCCTTGGCAGCGGGGAAACGGCTATTGTCGCTGCTGCGCGCGGCGCGTGCGTGATTGGTTTGAGGGGAAATCGATTACAGGAGCGTTGCGCTGTGCGGCGCCTTCCTGTTTTCGAGGCGCGCGGGCGGGGGAGGCGATGCAGGACACGCTGCAAGTACATCCCTGTAAGCTCGTAGGCGCCATCCATGGCGCCTGCGGTCCTGCATCGCCTCCCCCGCCCGCGCGATCCAGGCATTGCCGCGAGCGCGGAGGGTGTGGCAAAGGTAGAGCAAAAACAAAGGCGCCTTTCGGCGCCTTTGTTCTCAGACCAGTGCAGCGGTGCTTCAGCCCTTGGCGACGGTGGCCACGGCCTTGGCGACGTATTCCAGGTTGTTCTGGCTGAGTGCGGCCACGCAGATGCGGCCGGTGCCGACGGCGTAGATGCCGAACTCGTCACGCAGACGCTCCACCTGCACGCGGCTGAGGCCGGAGTAGGAGAACATGCCGGCCTGCTGGTTGATGAAACCGAACTGCGGCGCGCCGGCGGCGGCCAGCTTTTCCACCAGACCGCCACGCAGGGCGTGGATGCGCTCGCGCATTTCGGTCAGTTCCTGTTCCCACAGCGCGCGCAGTTCCGGGCTGTTGAGCACACCGGCCACCAGCGCGGCACCGTGGGTGGACGGGCTGGAGTAGATGGTGCGGATGATGCGCTTGATCTGCGACTGCACGGCCTTGGCGTCGTTGGCGGTCGGGGCGACCACCGACAGTGCGCCCACGCGTTCGCCGTACAGCGAGAACGACTTGGAGTACGAGTTGGCGACGATGAAGCTGTCGATGCCGGCCTCGGCGATGATGCGCACGGCCGCGCCGTCCTGCTCGATGCCCTTGTCGAAGCCCTGGTAGGCCATGTCGATGAAGGGGAACAGCTGGCGGTCCTTCAGCAGCTGTGCCACCTGCTTCCACTGGCTGACGGTGAGGTCGGCGCCGGTGGGGTTGTGGCAGCAGGCGTGCAGCAGCACCACGGTGCCCGGCTGCAGCGTCTGCAGATCGGCCAGCATGCCGTCGAAGTTCACGCCATGGGTGGCGGCGTCGAAGTAGGTGTATTCCACCACCTCGAAACCGGCGGCGCCGAACACTGCGCGGTGGTTTTCCCAGCTGGGGTTGCTGATGGCGATGGTGGCGTGCGGCAGCAGCTTCTTCAGCAGGTCAGCGCCGACACGCAGCGCACCGCTGCCGCCCACGGTCTGGGTGGTGGCCACGCGGCCGGCGTCCAACAGCGGCGAGTCCTTGCCGAACACCAGTTCACGGGTGGCCTGGGTGTACGCCGGCAGGCCGTCGATCGGCAGGTAGCCGCGCGGTTTTGCTTCGGTGGCGAGCTGCTGCTCGATCTGCTTGACGGCACGCAGCAGCGGAATGCGGCCGCTTTCGTCGTAGTAGATGCCTACACCCAGGTTGACCTTGGTCGGGCGGCTGTCGGCGTTGTACGCCTCGGTCAGGCCCAGGATCGGGTCGCCCGGGACCAGTTCCACGTTTGCAAAGAAGGACACGGCGGTACTCGTTCGATTTGAGGGGGAGAAGAAGCGCGGGTCGCGTGGTTGCAGCCGTGGGCCGCAACCGTCCCATCGTAACAAAGCGTGCCACCGGCGCGGCGCTCATCGTCACGCTGCAGCCCGTACCATGCCGTGTTGTTTTCCCCCCGTGGTTGAAGCTGAACAATGAACGAGCCCGTGGCGCGTCGCCGCCTGCCCCTGCTTATCGCCCTGCTGCCGGCTGCCGCCGTGGCGCAGGCCCAGACCACCACCGTGCTGCCCACGGTGGAGGTGCAGGCCGCACGGGTACAGGGCATCGACCCGTTCGCGCTGCCGGCCAGCCAGGACACGGTCTGGGTGGACGACGACCGCAGCGGCGCCAGTGCCCAGCTTTCCGAGGCGCTGGCCGGCGTGCCGGGTCTACTGGCACGGGACCGGCAGAACTTCGCCCAGGACACCCAGCTGTCGATCCGTGGCTTCGGTGCCCGCTCCACCTTCGGCGTGCGCGGCGTGCGCGTGGTGGTGGATGGCGTGCCGGCCACCATGCCCGACGGGCAGGGCCAGCTGTCGCATGCCAGCCTGCTGGGTGCCGAGCGCATCGAGGTGCTGCGGGGGCCGTTCTCGGCGCTGTACGGCAATTCATCCGGTGGCGTGCTGCAGGTCTGGAGCGCGCAGGGCCAGGCCGGTGATCCCTGGCGGCTGCGGGTCAATGCCGGGGCCGACAACACCCTGAGCGTGGGTGCGCAGCTGCGTGGCGCCAGTGCCGGCATCGACTACAACATCGCCGCCAACCACTTCCGCACCGATGGCTGGCGCGACCACAGCCGGGCCCGGCGCGAATCGTTGAACGCGCGCATCGGCGGCGAGCTGGCCGGTGGCCGCCTGGAGCTGCTGCTGAACGCGCTGGACGCGCCCGATGCGCAGGACCCGCTGGGCCTGACCCGCGCACAGGTGGCCGCCAATCCGCGCCAGGCCACCGCGGTGGCCACCCAGTACAACACCCGCAAATCGGTCAGCCAGCAGCAGGCCGGGCTGCGCTGGACTCGCGAGACCGGCGCCCAGCGCTGGCAGCTGATGGGCTACGGCGGGCAGCGCGAGGTGACCCAGTACCTGGCCATTCCGCCGGGCCCGCAGGCCAACCCGCTGCATGCCGGCGGGGTGATCGATCTGGACGGCAACTACGGCGGCGTGGATGCGCGCTGGGGCTGGCGCGGCGATCTGGCCGGTCGCCCGCTGGACGTGGTGGTGGGCGCCAATGCCGACCGCCAGCGCCAGCACCGCACCGGTTACGAGAACTTCATCGGCAGCACGCTGGGCGTGCGCGGTGCGCTGCGCCGCGACCAGCGCGACACCGTGCAGAATGTGGACCAGTTCGCCCAGGCCTGGTGGCAGTGGAGCCCGCGCTGGTCGCTGCTGGCCGGGGTGCGCCACAGCACGGTGCGCTTCGAATCGGACGACCACTACATCGTTGGCCGCAACCCGGACGACAGCGGCCGCCGCCGCTACCAGGCCACCACCCCGGTGGCCGGGGTCAGCTTCGAGGCCACGCCGCAGTGGCGCCTGCATGCAGCGGTGGGCCGTGGTTTCGAAACGCCCACCTTCAACGAGCTGGGCTACCGCGCCGATGGCCAGGCCGGGTTGGCGCTGGACCTGGCCGCCGCGCGCAGCCGCAACCTGGAAGTGGGCAGCAAGTGGCATGCACAGAACGGCACCCAGTTCGACGTGAGCGTGTTCCGCGCCGACACCGATGACGAACTGGCGGTGGCCAGCAACATCAATGGCCGCAGCACCTACCGCAACATCGGCCGCACCCGCCGCCAGGGCGTGGAACTGCAGTACCGGCAGCCGCTGGCCGAACAGCTGGAACTGCAGGTGGCCTGGACCTGGCTGCAGGCGCAGGTGCGGTCGGGCTACCTGGCCTGTGCCGGCAGCGGCTGCAGCGTGCCCGATACCGAAGTGCGTGCCGGCAGCCGCCTGCCCGGCGTGCCCCGCCAGCAGGCCTATGCGCGCCTGCAGTGGTCGCCCGGTGCCTGGCAGTGGGCGCTGGAAGGCAGCGCCAGCAGCGACGTGGTGGTGAATGATCTGGCCACCGAACGCGCGCCCGGCTACGCCGTGCTGAACCTGGAAGGCGGCCACCGCTGGTCGCTGGCCAGTGGAGATCTGCGCGCGTTCGCGCGCCTGGACAACGTGCTGGACCAGCGCTACATCGGCTCGGTGATCGTCAACGATGGCAACGGTCGCTTCTTCGAACCCGGACCGGACCGCCGTGCCAGCGTCGGCCTGCAGTGGTCGTGGCGCTGAGCGCGCAGCGCGGCCCGTTACACACGCTTACATTCCCACACGCAGGAACACAGGACGGCGTCGCTATCATGACGCAAATGGGAATCGATCCCATTTGAATCTCCGATAAGGACTCCCCCTGTGACTGCCGATGCCCTCACCCGCGCGGGCCTGCCGCGCGCTGTTCTGCCGTGCCCGCATGCGCCTGGCCTGCGCCGCGCCCTTGCCCTGGCCGTTGCGCTGGCGCTGCCGCTGGCAGCCCAGGCCGAGGCCCCGGCCGATGCCAACCCCACCACCCTGGACGGGTTGGAAGTGACCGCGCGCCGCCAGTCGCAGGCCGACAGCTACACCCTGCCGGTCAGCCGCGCCGCCATCGGCCTGGACCTGAGCGTGCGCCAGACCCCGCAGTCGGTCACCAGCGTCACCCGCCAGCAGATGGACGATCTGCAGATCGAATCCATCGATGACGTGCTGACCAGCACCACCGGCATCACCACCTATTCGCTGGACAACGCCGGCCGCACCACCTTCCGCGCGCGCGGCTTCGACATCGGCAACTTCAAGGTGGACGGCATGCTGGTGAACGGTGCCAGCAGCTTCAGTGGCGGCGGCGCGGCGCTGAACATGGATCTGTACGACCACGTGCAGGTGGTGCGCGGTGCCAATGGCCTGCTGGGCGGCACCGGCGATCCCTCGGCCACGGTCTACCTGGAGCGCAAGCGGCCGACCGCCGACTTCGGTGGCGCCGCCGCGCTCACCCTCGGCAGCCATGACAAGCGCCGCCTGATGGGCGATGTGAACGTGCCGCTGACCGCCGATGGTCGCGTGCGCAGCCGCTTCGTGGTCAGTGCCGAAGATTCGGACACCTTCCGCCAGCGCGAAGACATCCAGCGCCTGGCCGGGCTGGCCAGCTTCGAGGCCGACCTGGGCAGCGCCACCGTGCTGAACCTGGGCGTGCAGTACGAAAAAACCCGCAACGGCGGCGCGTCGTGGGGCAGCAACGTGCCGATCTGGTGGGCCGACGGCAGCCGTGCGCAGTTGTCGCGCAGTACCAACCCTGCCGCCGACTGGAGCCTGGCCAAGCGGGACAACACCACCATGTTCGGCAGCGTGGAACAGGGGCTGGGCGCGGACTGGACGCTGCGCGTGGTGTTCGCCCACGACAGCGGTGAAAGCTTCACCAACTACGGCGTGGCCAAGGTCAACAACGCCGCGCGCAACCAGGGCTTCGCCGGCTTCTGGAACCCGGACGGCAGCGGCGCCTTCCTCAACGCCATCCACAGCGAATCGGAAACCCGCCGCGACAACCTGGACATCAGCGCAAGCGGCCCGCTGCAGCTGTTCGGTCGCGAGCACCAGCTGATGGTGGGCTTCAACGGCTACCGCAGCGAGATCACCGACTACAGCTTCAGCGCCGCGCTGGGCAACTGCACCATCGCCGGCGTGGCGCCGTGGAGCGGCTGCCAGTACCGCGCCGTGGGCCTGCCGATCGCCGACTGGCGCAGCTGGGATGGCAGCTACGCCGGCTTTGAAACCTTCCGCACGCCCGCACGCAGCAAGACCATCACCGAGAACCTGGGCGGCTACCTGGCCGGTCGTTTCAGCCTGGCCGACCCGCTGTCGCTGGTGCTGGGCACGCGGCTGAGCAACTACAAGACCTATACCCAGACCTACACCCAGGCCGACGTGCGCACCCGCGGCGCGGCCAGCGGCGAACAGCAGGTGGTCACCCCGTACGCCGGCCTGGTCTGGGACTTCGCGGCGAACTACTCGGCGTATGTGAGCTACACCGATGTGTTCAGCCCGCAGGGCAACGTGCGCGATGCCAACGACACCCTGCTCGACCCGGTGACCGGCAAGAGCTATGAGGCCGGCATCAAGGGCGAATGGGCCGACGGCGCACTGAACGCGGCGCTGGCCCTGTTCCGCAACGAGCAGAACAACGTGGCCGAAAGCACCGGCGAGGTGCATCCGGACACCGGCCTGACCATTTACCGCGCGGTGGACGGGGTGAAGTCCAAGGGTGCCGACCTGGAAATCAGCGGCCGCCTGGCCCAGGGCTGGAACGTCTATGCCGGCTACACCTGGCTGCAGGTCGATGGCCTGTCCTACCAGCAGGACCCGCGCCACCTGCTGCGCTTGAACACCACTTGGACCCTGCCCGGTGCGCTGTCGAAGCTGACCGTTGGCGGTGGCCTGTCGGTGCAGAGCGGCACGGTGATGTCGACCAACCCCGGCCGCCCACTGGGCGGTGGCCGGTACGACGCCAGCAACCTGCCGATGGGCGGCTATACCCTGGTGAACCTGATGGCGCGCTATGCCCTGACCGATACCGTGCAGCTGGCGGTGAACGTGAACAACCTGACCGACAAGACCTACTACACCCAGTACGGCTTCTACGACGGGTTGATCTTCGGCGAGCCGCGCAGCACCACCTTCAGCGTGCGTGCGCGCTTCTGATCCCACCGACGGCGGCGCCTGCACTGCGGGGCGCCGCCGCTTCTGGGAAGATGCAGCAATGACTGACAACGCCGCCGCCACCGCGCGCATCCTGATCGTCGATGACGATCCGGAAATCGGCGCGCTGCTGGCCGAATACCTGGGCCGGCATGGCCTGCACACCGCGACCGCCGCCGAGGGAGCGGGCATGTGGGCGGCCCTGGATCGCCAGCGCTTCGACGCGGTGGTGCTGGACCTGATGCTGCCGGGCGAGGGTGGCCTGGCCCTGTGCCAGCAGTTGCGTGCGCGCACGGCGCTGCCGGTGATCATGCTGACCGCACGCGGGCGCGCCGCCGACCGCATCCTGGGGCTGGAACACGGCGCCGATGACTACGTGGCCAAGCCGTTCGACCCGCGCGAGCTGCTGCTGCGGCTGCAGGCCGTGCTGCGCCGGGCGAAACCAGCGGCGCTGGCCACGCGGCTGCGCTTTGCCGGCTGGACCCTGGACACGCGCACCCACCAGCTGCAGGCCGACGATGGCCGCCGCCACCTGCTGGGCGAGACGGATTTCATCGCGCTGCAGCTGTTCCTGCGCCACCCCGATGAAGTGCTGGAACGCGATTACCTGGTGGAACAGGTCTACGGGCGCGACCGCCTGCCCAGTGATCGCAGCATCGACATGTGCATCAGCCGGCTGCGGCAGATGCTGGAACACGACAGCCGCGCGCCGCTGCTGATCCGTACCGTGCGCCACCGCGGCTACTGCCTGGCCGGGCCGGTGCACGCCGATGGCTGAGCCGCGCCAGGGCTGGCCGCGCACCCTGTACGGCCGCCTGGTGCTGGTGCTGGTGGCCGGCATGCTGATGGCCCAGCTGCTGACCGGCACGATCTGGCATGACGCCCGCTACGAGCGCGTGGCCGAGATTCCCGCGCGGCTGGCCGCCGCCCACGTCGCGCAGAGCCTGCGCCTGCTGGAAGCGCCGGGATCGCCACTGGCCGGTGCCGACCCCGCGTTGCTGTCCACGGCCGACCTGACCGTGCACGCGGTCGATGACGGTGGCCCGGTGCCGCTGCGCGCGCGCGACCGGGCGGTTGAACACCTGCTGCAGGCCGCACTGGCCAGCGAACTGGGCGCGCCGCGCGAAATGCACCTGCAGCACCTGCGCCTGTACGACGGGCAGGGACGCGAGGACGACAAAGCGCTGTCGGCCCGCCACGTGGCCGGGCAGTTCCAGGTGCGGGTGCGCAGCAGCACCGGCCGCTGGCTGCAGTTCGACGTGCGCGAAGGCCAGGCCGGCCTGCAGCTGGAGCCGGGCCACGCCCTGAGCGACTACCTGCTGCGCATCTATGGGCTGCGCACCTTGCTGATCGTGCTGCTGGCCCTGCTGGTGGTGCGCTGGCTGACCCGCCCGCTCACCCGCCTGGGCGCCGCCGCGCAGGCGCTGGGCCACAACCTGCACGCACCGCCGCTGCCACTGGAGGGGCCGCGCGAAGTCCGCCAGGCCGCGCAGGCCTTCAACCAGATGCAGCAGCAGCTGCAGCAGGCTGCACAGGCGCGCGAGGAACTGCTGGCCGCGGTATCGCACGACCTGCGTTCGCCGTTGACGCGGCTGCGCCTGCGTACCGAACTGCTGGCTGATGAAAGCGCGCGCACGCGCTGGCGTGCCGATCTGGACGACATGCAGGAGCTGGTGGATTCGATCCTGGACTACAGCAGCGCCACCCAGCTGCGCGGCGAACGCGAGCCGCTGGATATCGACGCCCTGCTGCGCACGGTGGTGGACGATGCACGCGAGGCCGGGCATGCGGTACAGCTGCAGGGACAGGTGGGCGTGGCCTACCGCGCCTTCCCGCGCAGCCTGAAGCGCGCGCTGGCCAACCTGCTGGACAATGCCGGGCGCTATGGCGGCGGCGCCTGGGTAAAGGCCTGGAGCGATGCACGGGCCATCCACATCAGCATTGTCGATGAAGGGCCAGGCATTCCTGCCGAACAGCGCGCACGCATGCTGCAGCCCTTCCAGCGCCTGGAAGCCTCGCGCAGCGCGCGGCACGGCGGTACGGGGCTGGGCCTGAGCATTGCCGTGGCCGTGGTGCAGGCACACGGCGGGGAACTGCTGCTGGAAGACGGCGAGGGGGGACGCGGGCTGTGCGTGCGCATTACCTTGCCGATCACGCCCCGGTAGAGTCGAGCTTGCTCGACTGGCTTCTGTAGAGCCGAGCCGTGCTCGGCTGTCTTGAAGCAGTCGAGCAAGCTCGACTCTACCGACGGCAGTCGAGCAGGCTCGACTCTACCAACGGCAGTCGAGCAGGCTCGACGCTACGCGTTCAATCCGGTGCCTTGGCCGGTACGAACGGCGAGGTCGGGTCGCTGGCCGGGAAGGTCTCTTCCAGTGCCTGGTCCTGGTTGTCGCTGGCGTGCTGCTTGCGTTCGCGGCGCTTGAGCGGGCTCTCCTGCCCGCCCCGGTGGCGGTCGCCACAGTCCTTGCGGTCCTGCGCCGCCTGTTCAGGGTGGTGGACCACGGGCAGGGCGTCCACGTGCTCGGCAGGCATGCCGGCGCCGCGGTCTTCGGCATCGGCCAGATCGTGCTTGGCACGTTGTTCGCCCGGAACCGGGGTGTGGGTCTGGCGCAGGGGATCTCGGCTGGACATGGGCGTGCTCCGCGGACGGGGCGTCCACTACAGCGCCACGCGGGTAAAGGAACCGCGAACCCGGCGTCATGAACATATCTGTCACGGCTGGATAACGGCACCGCCGGTATTCCTGCCCTCCCGCCTCGCTGCAGGAGCCGGCCATGCCCCGTCTTGAACGCCCCGCCCCGTCCGTGTTCAACGCCCTGCTGGACCCGGCCGCGCCGCGCCCGGCGCAACGTCGCAGCCGTCGCCATGAAGATCCGCAGGCCGTGGCGCAGGACTACCTGCAGTACATGCTGAACGACTACGAGACCCGCCGTGCCCACGGCCACCGCAACTGGCGTGACCTGTGCCCGGTGTACGCCTTTGCGTTGACCACCCACGCCGCCGACTGGCCGCGCGGCGATGCCGCCGACACCTGCGAGGAACTGGCCGAGCACTGGGAACAGATGCGCGGGCAGTCGCGCATGGGTTGGGCGCAGGCGCGCCCGGTGGTGGAAGACGCCTGGCGCGCGCTGGACCGCATTCCGACGGCAGCGGTGCGGCCATTGCTGCAGTGATGCAGCACCGAACCCACGCGCGCCTGCACCACCCGCCCTGCACGGCCCCGACACGGCTGTTTCACGGCGGCCGACGGAAGCTGTGCGCCCCGTCGCTATGCAGGTGCGCGCCATGGCCCGCCCGATCTGGACCGGAACCCTTTCCTTCGGCCTGTTGAACGTGCCGGTGTCGCTGATGTCTGGTGAACGCAAGGTCGACCTGCAGTTCCGCATGCTGGATTCACGGGATCGAAAGCCGATCCGCTTCGAGCGGGTCAACGCCGATACCGGCGAAGAAGTGCCGTGGAAGGACATCGTCAAGGCCTACGAGTACGACAAGGGCAGCTATGTGGTGCTGGAAGAAGGCGATATCCGCTCGGCCGCACCGGAAAGCCACGAAACCGTGGAAGTGGAAACCTTCGTCGATGCCAACGCCATCGATCCACGCTACTACGAGAAGCCCTACCTGCTGCTGCCTGGCAAGAAAGCCGAGAAGGGCTACGTGCTGCTGCGTGAAACCCTGCGCGACACCGGCAAGGCCGGCATTGCGCGGGTGGTGGTGCGCACCCGCGAGTACCTGTGTGCGGTGATGCCGCAGGGCCATGCGCTGGTGCTGATGATCCTGCGCTATCCGCAGGAACTGGTCGATCCGGAAGATTACAAGCTGCCCACCGGCAGCCTGGCCGACTACCGCATCACCGCCAAGGAAACGGCGATGGCCGGCCAGCTGATCGAATCGATGGCCGCCGACTGGGACCCTTCGCAGTACCACGATGAATTCCGCGAGCGCCTGCAACAGGTGCTGAACAAGCGCATCAAATCCAAGGGCGGCACCACCCGCGTGGAAGAAGAGCCGGAACCGCGCGAGGACGCCACCACCAACGTGGTGGACTTCATGGCGCTGCTGCAGAAAAGCCTGGATGCGAACACGCGCACGCCGGCGAAGAAAACCGCTGCACGCAAGGCGCCGGCGAAGAAGGCCAGCAAGACGAAGAAGGGGAGCAAAAGCACCACCGCCAAGGTCGCCAAGGCGACCAGGAAGGCTGCAACGCGCCGCAAGGCAGGCTGAGCCGTGTCCCTGCATCAGTACCGCCGCAAGCGCCGCCTGGGCGGGGGCAGCGCGCATACACCCGAGCCCGACGATGCCCCGGCGGTCGGCAACCCGAAGCGGCGCCCGCAGTTCGTCATCCAGCTGCACCACGCCAGCTCCCGCCACTACGACTTCCGTCTGGAGATGGATGGCGTGCTGAAGAGCTGGGCGGTGCCCAAGGGCCCTTCGTTGCGCGTTGGCGAGAAGCGCTTGGCGGTGGAGGTGGAAGATCATCCGCTTTCCTATGCCGGTTTCGAGGGCAATATTCCCGAAGGCCACTATGGCGCGGGCCATGTGCAGGTATTCGACCACGGCAGTTGGGCCTGCGAAGGCGACCCGCTGCAGGCCCTGGCCGACGGCAAGATCGACTTCGTGCTGCACGGGCAGCGCTTGGCTGGCGGCTGGAAGCTGGTGCGCACGGCCATGAAGGGCCGCCAGGTGCAGTGGCTGCTGATCAAGCGCGATGATGCGCAGGCACGCGATGCGGAGGCCGATGATCTGCTGCAGGAAGCCACGCCATCGCGCGCGGTGGCCCGCACGCGCGGCACGACACGCACCGCGCCCCGCAAGGCCGATGCGCGCTGGCACGCGCGCGCGCTGAAGCTGGCCGGTGCACGTGATCATGCATACCCGCGCGGCTTCAAGCCACAGTTGAGCGACCACCGCGACAGCGCACCTGACGGCGCGCGCTGGCTGCATGAGATCAAGTGGGATGGCTATCGACTACTGGCCGACCTGCACGAGGGCGAGGTGAAACTGCGCTCGCGCAATGGCCTGGACTGGACCGCCGACTTCCCCGAAGTCACCCAGGCCGTGCGCGCGCTGCCGGTGCGCGATGCGCGCCTGGATGGCGAGCTGGTGGTGCTCGATGCACAGGGTCGCAGCGACTTCGCCGCCCTGCAGCGGGTGATCGATGGCAGTTCGAAGCAGCCCCTGCGCTACATCGTGTTCGACCTGCCCGGCGTGGCCGGCGTGGACATCAGTCGTGCGCCACTGGTCGAACGCAAGGCGCTGCTGAAGGCAATTATCGGACAGGAGCCCGGCACGATCGCCTTCAGCGAGCACGTGCTCGACCACGGGCCGGCGGTGTTCGCCGCCAGTGGCGACGCCGGCTTCGAGGGCATCGTCAGCAAGCAGGTGGACGCGCCCTACGTGAACACCCGCGCGCGCAGCTGGGTGAAGGTGAAGCATGAAGACAGCGACGAGTTCGTCATCGTCGGACACACCGCACCGAAGGGCAGCCGGGTCGGCTTCGGTTCGCTGCTGCTGGCCACGCCCGATGGCGGTGGCCTGCGCTATGTGGGGCGGGTCGGCACCGGTTTCGACGATGCAAGCCTGAAGAGGCTGGGCAGCGTGCTGGCGTCCTTGGCGGTGAAGACGCCGGTGCTGGAACTGCCAGCCCATGTCCCGCTGCGAGCGTCCAGCGTGCGCTGGGTGAAGCCGCAGGTGGTGGCCGAGGTCGCCTTCCGTGGCTGGGGCAAGGAAGGGCTGCTGCGCCAGGCCAGCTTCAAGCGCCTGCGCAGCGACAAGGGAAAGCAGGACCTGGGCGTGGCACAGCCTGCCGCGGGGCGCGATGACACTGCCGTGGCCATCAGCCATCCCGAGCGGGTGGTGTACCCGCGGCAGAAGCTCAGCAAGGGGGATGTGGCCGATTACTACCGGCAGATGGCGCGCTGGATTCTGCCGGAGATTGCCGCTCGCCCGCTGTCACTGCTGCGTTGCCCGGACGGCGTCGGCAAAGCCTGCTTCTTCCAGAAGCACCACGGACCGGGCCTGGGCGATGCGGTGCATGCCGTGCCGCTGCAGCAGAAGAGCGGGCGCGAGGACTACGTCTATATCGACGATGCGCGCGGCCTGTTGCAGCTGGTGCAGATGAACACGCTGGAGCTGCATCCGTGGGGCACGACGGTGGATGATCCCGAGCATCCGGACCGGCTGGTGTTCGATCTGGACCCCGGTGACGGTGTGTCCTGGGCGCAGGTAAAGACGGGTGCCCGCGATGTGCGCGACCGGCTGCTGCAGGTCGGCCTGCAGAGCTTCGTGCGGTTGTCCGGTGGCAAGGGCGTGCACGTGGTGGTGCCATTACAGCCGAAAGCCGATTGGGAACAGGCCAAGGCATTCTGCGAGGCCTTCGCGCAGGCGATGGCGCTGGAACAGCCTGAGCGCTACGTGGCGACGATGAGCAAGGCCAAGCGCAGCGGCGTGATCTTCATTGACTGGCTGCGCAACACCCGCGGTGCCACCAGCGTGTGCTCGTGGTCGCTGCGGGCACGCGACAGCGCCGGCGTCGCCGTGCCGTTGCGCTGGGACGAGCTGGCGCGGGTGAGTGCTGCCGATGCCTTCCCGATGCCCAAGGCGTTGGCCCGGGCGAAGCGGCTGAAGGCCGACCCCTGGCAGGGCATCGAACGGTTGCAGCAGGTATTGCCGCGCGGTAATCGGTAGCGGGGGGGCCCCCCCCCCCCCCGCCCCCCCCCCCGCCGCTACCAGATCAATGCGGCGTCGATCAGAAGTCCGCGCGGATGCCGAAGGTCACCCGGCGCCCGGAGAACTCGTACTGGGTCGGGAAGGCCTTGTTGATCGTATAACCGCTGGTCTTTTCATCCAGCAGGTTGATCGCTTCCAGGTTCACCTTCCAGGTGTCGTTCAGGCGCAGGCCGATGGAGGCGTCCAGCTGACCATAGGCATCGCGGTAGACCGGGTACATGTTCAGGTGGATGTACTCGACGTACTTGTCCTTGTAGTTGTACGAGGCGCGCGCGCTGAAGCGATCGTTCTCGTAGTACAGGGTGAAGTTGTACGCCTTCTCGGCAAGGCCTTCCGGCGGGGTGGGAATGTCCAGGTCCGAAGCGCCGGTCAGCGAGTTGTCCAGCTGGGTGTAGTTGGCATTGATGCCCCAGCCTTCCAGCGCCGGATGCAGCATCGACAACGGCAGCTGCGCCACCAGCTCCACGCCGGTCACCTTGTAGGAACCGTCCGCATTGACCGGCTGGTAGACCTCGAAGTCGTAGTAGCCGTCCAGCGAACCGTTGGCGTTGAGCTTCTCCACGCCGGGCACGATGCCGGTCAGCGACTGCCGCACCACGCCATCGATCTTCTTGGAGAAATACGATGCGGCCAGCAGTCCGCCGTTCTGCAGGTACTTCTCAAGGCCCACTTCCCACTGCCGGGCGGTAGTCGGTTTCAGGGCCGGGTTGCCGTCCATGAAGCGGAAGCTGCTCCAGCTGACCGTGCGGCGGTAGGCGATGTCGGTCAGCGACGGGCGCATCAGCGTTTCCGATGCGGCACCGCGCAGCACCAGGCCATCGGCGATCTCGGCGGTCATGTTGAAGCTGGGCAGCACATCGCTGTAATCACCACTGCTGGAAATCGGCGTGGGCGTGTAGCCGTTGCTGCCATCGGCGTTCTGCACCGGGTGGAAGCCGGCCGAATCGACATCGGTGTCGATCGAGCGCACACCCAGGTTGGCATATACCGGCACGCGGCCGATATCGAAGTAGAAATCAGCCATGGCGTACAGCGCCAGGGTCTTCTCCTTCACTTCGTAGTACTGGCCCGGATCAATCGGCGTGCTGTAGCCGGGGTAGCGGAACGTCGCGCGTGCGTAGGCGTTGGACACCTGCTGCCAGTCCAGATCGCTGGGGCGATAGCCACCGCCCGGCGCCAGCTGGCTGATCCAGGTCGGGTTGCTGTCGGCCAGGGTGCGGGTGTTCACCCAGGCCACGCTGCCGGCGCTGGGGCCCTGGATCTTGCCGCTGCCGAACGCGCGTTCCTTGGTTTTGTCGGTATAGCGCGCGCCGAACTGCACAGCGTTGAGCGCGGGGAAGAACGCCAGCTCCAGCTGCCGGCGCAGGTCGAGCTGCGCGGCGTACTTGTCATCCTTCACGTTCTCCACTTCGGTTTCGTAGGCCTCGAACAGGTATTTCTCCGGCGAGGCATACATGTTGAAACCGTTGGAGGCTGCACTGGGCACGGTCTCGCCGCCGTTGGCGGTCCAGCGCGTGCGCGAGGGCGCATAGGCCACATGCTTCAGGTTGGCGTAGTCCGAATCCTTGCGCGCGCCGGAATAGCCCACCAGCGCGTCGATATCCCAGCCGCCCACCTTCCAGTCCAGCTTGCTGCTGAACTGACGGTAGTCGGTGTTGGCGCTGCGTTCCTTGCTGAGGATCTCGTGCTGGGTGGCGGTGTAGGACACATCCTTCAGCACGGTGATGCCATAGGCCGACAGGGTGTCGCTGTCGTAGTCGTGGATGGTGTCGAGCGTGCTGCGGCTGGAGGCCGAATAGGCAGCCGCATCGTACTCGTCCTCATGCGTGTCGTAGCCACCGAACATGGCATCGAAGCTGAGCGAGAACGTATCGCTGGGCTTGAACTGCAGCGATGCGGTGGCGCCCCACTGGTCCTGTTCGTTCAGATAGACGCGGTCGCCGACCTTGTCCTGGAAGATGATGCGGCTGGTTTCATCCTTGTCCATGCGATCCTGCACGATGATGCCCGCATCGCGCGCCAGCACCGCCGCGGCCTGCGCGCCGCGCGTGCCTGACGCCTCCAGGAAGCGCCCCATCGGCCGGAAGTTGATGCCCGAGTTGGAATCAGTACGGTTCGTGCGCTTGGCCTTGGAGAACGACACCAGGCCACCCCAGTCGCCCCAGGTATCACTGGCCAGGAACGAGATCTTCGGATCGATCTTGCCGTTGATCGAGTTATGCGAGGCTTCGGCCGAGGCGCTGAACTTCGGCTCGGCATAGTCGAACGGCTTGGCGGTTTCGATGTAGACCGAACCGGCGATGCCGCCTTCCTCGTCGGCTGCGGTCGGCGACTTCTGCACGGTGACCGTCTGCACCACGTCGGCGGCGAAGATGTCGAACTGCACATCGCGCCCACCACTGCCCGAGGCCGTGGCCAGGTTGTTGATCGAGACCAGGGTGAACTCGCTGGGCAGGCCACGCACGCTGACCTTGCTGCCCAGGCCCTTGTTGCGCTCGATGGTGACACCGGGCATGCGCTGCAGCGCTTCGGCCAGGTTCTGTTCGGGGAAGTCGGCCACGTCGGTGGCCACGATCGAATCGGAGAAACCGATGTTGGCGCGCTTGAGGTCGACGGCCTTCTCAAGGCTCTTGGCGTAGCTGCCGGTCACGGTCACCGTGTCCAACTGCTGCAGCTGTTGGCGGGTATCGCCATCGGCGGCCTTTTCGGCCATCGCGTCGATGGGCAGCACGGCCAGGCCGCCGATCAGCACCGCATGCACGGCGCGGGACAAAAGCTTCGCATGGGGAGCCGCAGCGGCGGCTTCCCGGATCTGGTGACGCATCGGATGATTTCCCGGTTCCCTGTGGTGTCTTACGCCGCGCCTGCCCCTTTATCCGTGGGTGCAGGCCCCTGCGCCGCGTTGCCGACGTTCGGCGGGCACCGAGCCTAGGGGGGAATTGTTAAGCCTGTGTTGCGCTGCGCGAGGGACGGCGCCCGAACCACCAGCCCAGCAGCAGTTGCACCGGCAGTGACAGCAGCAGGGAAGCCGCGAACCAGCGCGGGAAATCGCCGCCCATCAGCCACACACCATAAACGGCACCGAGCACCAGCAGCAGCCACACCGACGTGCCATGCGCGCGCGGCCAGCGCGGCGCGTAGTAGGTCGCGAAGGCAATGGCGGCGATGCCGCCCAGCACGCTGAAGGCCAGGTCCCAGCCCAGCTGCGCTTCACTGCCCGGGTGCAGGCCGAACAACGACGGCAGCCAGCCGCCAGCGCTGCTGACCAGGGCCAGGGCAAGCAGCGCACCGATCAGGGCGACGATGGACAGGAAGATGGTTTTGAGCATCTCGGGCATGCCGCCATTGTACGGCGTGCGGGCATGGGGAGCGTTG
Source organism: Stenotrophomonas sp. S49 (assembly GCF_016624905.1). Classification (NCBI taxonomy): domain Bacteria; kingdom Pseudomonadati; phylum Pseudomonadota; class Gammaproteobacteria; order Lysobacterales; family Lysobacteraceae; genus Stenotrophomonas; species Stenotrophomonas sp. S49. The sequence goes on from NZ_JACVUD010000020.1 coordinate 19,653, forward strand.
AGCGTGCGCGACGTTGATCTTGTAGAGTCGAGCTTGCTCGACTGCTGTGCTAGCCCAGTCGAGCAAGCTCGACTCTACGGATGAAGCCAGTCGAGCAAGCTCGACTCTACGGATGAAGCCAGTCGAGCAAGCTCGACTCTACCGCTGGGTTACGCCTTGCCGGCGGCCTGCAAGGCGGCGAACTCTTCATCGCTGAACAAGCGCGAGCGCACCAGGAAGCGCACGCCCTCGCCGTTCTCCAGCGAAAACATGCCGCCGCGACCGGGCACCACGTCGATGATCAGCTGTGTGTGCTTCCAGTATTCGAACTGCGAGGGGCTGATGTGGAACGGCGCACCGCCGATCTCACCCAGGCAGACATCGCGGTCGCCCACGATGAAATCGCCCTGCGCGAAGCACATCGGCGATGAGCCATCGCAGCAGCCACCGGATTGATGGAACAGCAGCGGGCCGTGGCGCGCGTGCAGCCGCTCGATCAGCTGCAGTGCGGCCAGGGTGGCGGTGACCTGTGGCGGAAGATCGTTCATGTGAGCCTCGTTGCGGGTCAGAGCCGTCTGCCAGTGGCAGAGGGATCTGACCCCTTGCACGGTCGCCGCGCCCGTGGGAGAGGGGGACGGGCGCGGCAGCCGTGCGCGGGAGGGTCAGGCGGCGAAGTCCAGCACCACGCGGCCTTCAATGGTGCCCGCGTGCATGCGCGCGAACACGTCGTTGACGTTCTCCAGGCGGTCGGTGCTGACCGTTGCCGCCACCTTGCCCTCGGCGGCGAACAGCAGCGATTCCTGCAGGTCCAGGCGGGTGCCGACGATGGAACCGCGCACGGTCACCCCGTTGAGCACCATGCCGAAGATATCCAGCGGGAAGTTGCCCGGCGGCAGCCCGTTCAACGACACCGTGCCGCCGCGGCGGACCATGCCCAATGCCTGCTCGAACGCCTTGGGCGACACCGCGGTGACCAGTGCACCGTGCGCGCCGCCGATCTCCTTCTTCAGGAACGCGGCCGGATCGGTGGTGCGCGCATTCACCGTCACCTGCGCGCCCAGGCGCTGGGCAAGCTTCAGCTTGGCATCGTCCACGTCCACCGCCGCCACGTTCAGGCCCATGGCGCGGGCGTACTGCACCGCCATGTGGCCCAGGCCGCCGATGCCGGAAATCACCACCCAGTCGCCCGGCTTGGTGTCGGTCACCTTCAGGCCCTTGTAGACGGTCACCCCGGCGCACAGTACCGGCGCGATCTCCACGAAGCCCACTTCCTTGGGAAGCAGGCCGACATAGTTGGCATCGGCCAGTGCGTACTCGGCGAAGCCGCCGTTGACCGAGTAGCCGGTGTTGCGCTGTGTTTCGCACAGCGTTTCCCAGCCGCCCAGGCAGTGTTCGCAATGGCCACACGCCGAGTACAACCAGGGGATGCCGACCCGGTCACCTTCCTTGATGTGGCCGACCCCGCCGCCCACGGCCACGACGTGCCCCACGCCCTCGTGGCCGGGGATGAACGGCGGGTTCGGTTTCACCGGCCAGTCGCCCTCGGCGGCGTGCAGGTCGGTATGGCAGACGCCACAGGCCTCGATCTTGACCAGTACCTCGCCCGCCCCCGGGCGCGGTACCACCACTTCTTCGATGACCAGCGGCTTGCCGAACTCACGGACAACGGCGGCCTTCATGGTTCTGTTCATGCATGGATCTCCGTAGTGCGCTTGCGGACAGAATGGCGCCGGCGGCGAACCGGCGCCTTGATCACGATCAAACTTCAGAAGAAGCCCAGCTTCTTCGGCGCGTAGCTCACCAGCAGGTTCTTGGTCTGCTGGTAATGGTCGAGCATCATCTTGTGGTTCTCGCGGCCAATGCCCGACTGCTTGTAGCCGCCGAAGGCCGCGTGCGCGGGATAGGCGTGGTAGCAGTTGGTCCACACCCGTCCGGCCTGGATCGCGCGGCCGACCCGGTACAGGCGCGCCGCATCGCGGCTCCACACGCCCGCACCCAGCCCGTACAGCGTGTCGTTGGCGATCTGCAGGGCCTCTTCTTCGGTCTTGAAGGTAGTCACCGCCACCACCGGCCCGAAGATTTCTTCCTGGAAGATGCGCATGCGGTTGTGGCCCTTGAACACCGTGGGCTTCACGTAGAAGCCGCCGGCCAGGTCGCCCTGCAACGTGTTGCGCTCGCCGCCGATCAGCACTTCGGCGCCCTCCTGGCGGCCGATATCAATGTAGGACAGGATCTTTTCCAGCTGCTCGCTCGATGCCTGCGCGCCGATCATCGTGTTCGGGTCCAGCGGGTCACCCTGGACGATCGCCGCCACCCGCGCCAGCACGCGCTCGATGAACTTCTCGTAGATCGATTCCTGCACCAGTGCGCGCGAGGGGCAGGTGCAGACCTCGCCCTGGTTCAGCGCGAACATCACGAAGCCTTCCACCGCCTTGTCGAGGAAATCATCGTCTTCGGCCATCACATCGGCGAAGAAGATGTTGGGCGACTTGCCGCCCAGCTCCAGGGTGACGGGAATCAGGTTCTGGCTGGCGTACTGCATGATCAAGCGGCCGGTGGTGGTTTCACCGGTGAAGGCGATCTTGGCGATGCGCGGGTTGCTGGCCAGCGGCTTGCCCGCTTCCAGGCCGAAGCCGTTGACCACGTTCAGCACGCCCGGCGGCAACAGATCGCCGATCACTTCCATCAGCACCAGGATCGAGGCCGGGGTCTGCTCGGCAGGCTTGAGCACCACGCAGTTACCGGCGGCCAGCGCCGGCGCCAGCTTCCACGCCGCCATCAGCAGCGGGAAGTTCCACGGAATGATCTGCCCGACCACGCCGAGCGGTTCGTGGAAGTGGTAGGCCACGGTGTCCGCATCGATCTCGGACAGGCTGCCTTCCTGCGCGCGCAGGGCACCGGCGAAGTAGCGGAAGTGATCGACCATCAACGGCAGGTCGGCATTGAGCGTTTCGCGGATCGGCTTGCCGTTGTCCCAGGTTTCGGCGTGCGCCAGCAGTTCCAGGTTCTGCTCGATGCGGTCGGCAATGCGGTTCAGCAGCAGCGCGCGCTGGGCGACCGGGGTGCGGCCCCAGCCCTCCCTGGCGGCGTGGGCCGCGTCCAGCGCGGCTTCAACATCGTCGGCATTGGAGCGGGCCACTTCGGTGAACACCTGCCCGTTCACCGGCGAGGTGTTGTCGAAGTACTGGCCGCTGCGCGGGGCGACCCAGTCGCCGCCGATGTAGTTGCCGTAGCGCGGCTTGAAGATCGAACGCGGGTCGGTGGCATGCGGGCGGGTGGACGGTACGGCGTTCATGCGGGGCTCCCAACGGGTTGGCGTAGTGCCCGTGCTGGCGCAAGGACGGTGCCAACTGTGGCGTGCTGCGGCGCGTCACTGGTTCCTGCGCTGTGCTGCCTGCACACCGGGCGCGTGGCTGCGGCGCTGCAGCAGTTGCCTTCCTTGCGGGCAGGCGCGCGATGTGCTGTAAATCGGAACAGGTCCTGAAACAACTGTCGCAGAATGCGACACAGGAGGCTGTCGGTGTCCCCGCTTGCTCCCGACCCGCGCCTGGGCAGTGCCCGGCGCAGCTTCTTCGAACGCGGTGCGGCGCCGGTGGGCGCGGTGCCCGATGCCATCCTGCACTCGTGGCAGCGCTGCCAGCGCCATGGCCTGCTGGTGGATGCGCAACCCAATGCCGAACCGCTGACCGATGGCCGCCTGCGCGAGCTGCGCCAGCGCCGCGAACGGCTGTGGCGGCAGGCCCGGCCCGAACTGGAAGGCTTGGCGGCGGAGATGACCCACAGCGGCAGCATCGTGCTGCTGACCGACGAGGATGGCTGGATCCTGGATGCCGAAGGCAGCACCGGCTTCCTGGACAAGGCCGGCCGTGTGGCGCTGATGCCGGGCGTGCGCTGGGACGAAACCAGCGTGGGCACCAATGCGATCGGCACCGCGCTGGTGGAAGGGCGCGCGCTGCAGGTCCGCGGTGGCGAACACTACTTCGCCCCGCACGGCATCCTGACCTGCTCGGCAGTACCGATCATGGACCCGCACGGCCAATGCCTGGGGGTGCTGGACGTATCCGGCGACGCACGCCTGCCCCACCTGCACGCACTGGCCCTGGTGCGGCAGGCGGTGGCCCAGATCGAGCACCGTGGTTTTGCCGACGGGTTGCCCGACTGCGAGCTGTTGCGGCTGCACCATCAGCCGGTGCTGCTGGGCAGCGCGCGGGAGGGCGTGCTGGGCTTCCGCGGTGGTCGCCTGGTTGCGGCCAATCGTGCCGGCCTGGCCCTGTTCGGGCTGGAGCGCCATGACATCGGAAGAACGCCGTACGAAGCCTTGTTCGAGCAACCGCTGTCACGGTTGGCCGACGATGGCGTGCTGCTGGATCGCCAGGGCCGCCGCCTCTACGGGCTGCGCCAGCCGCGCGGCATGCGGCGCGCGCAGGGTGCGCCGGCGCAGCACGTGCCGCTGGCGCCGCCGGTGGTCGCGGCAGTTCCGCGCGGGCCGTTGTTCGACGCCGCCCAGCAGGCGCAGCTTGATGCGGCTGGGCGGGTGCTGCAGGCCGGCCTGCCGGTGCTGCTGCAGGGTGAAACCGGAACCGGGAAGGAAGTGTTCGCACGTGAACTGCATGCGCGCAGCGCACGCGCGGGCCGGCCCTTCGTTGCGGTGAACTGCGCCGCATTGCCCGAGGGCCTGATCGAATCAGAGCTGTTCGGTTACGAAGAAGGCGCGTTCACCGGCGCACGCCGCCACGGCAGCACCGGTCTGCTGCGCCAGGCCGAAGGCGGTGTGCTGTTCCTGGATGAGATTGGTGACATGCCGCTTGCGCTGCAACCCCGGTTGCTGCGCGTGCTGCAGGAACGCGAGCTGTCGCCGCTGGGCGGCGGCAAGCCGGTGAAGCTGGATTTCGCCCTGGTCTGCGCCAGCCACTGCGACCTGCCGCAGGCGGTGGCCGCCGGGCGCTTCCGCGCAGATCTGTACTACCGCATCGCCGACCACGTGGTGACCCTGGCACCGCTGCGCCAGCACCCCGATCGTGGCGCGGTGGTCGATGCGCTGTGGCAGCAGCTGGGCCACGACCAGGCCCTGCCGGCTGCCACCCGTGCCGCACTGGTGGCCTGTGCCTGGCCGGGCAACCTGCGCCAGCTCAGTGCCTGCCTGCGCACCTTGGTGGCGTTGGCCGGGCCCGGCCAACCGGCGGGCCCGGAACTGCTGCCTGATGTCGTGCGCAACGGCGCGGTGGACACCGTGCCACCTGTACTGGCGTCCACCGCAGCGCTGGGGGAGATGGCCGAAGCGGCGATGCGCCAGGCGCTGGCCGCGTGCGAGGGCAATGTGAGTGCGGCGGCCAAGCGGCTGGGGATCAGCCGCAGCACGCTGTACCGGCGGCTGGGCACACCGCGCGGGGGGTGAACGCGCGGCGGTGCCGGGCTTGTGCGACCCACCCGGCCCGTAGAGTCGAGCTTGCTCGACTGCTCTATGCGAAATGCCGGGAAAGGCCAGTCGAGCAAGCTCGACTCTACCAACGGCGGTGGCCTTCAGCTGGCCAGTACCGAGGCCTGGCGTGCCAGGTCTTCGATGCCCTGCCAGTCGCGCGCCTGCACCAGCGCGGCGGTGGTCAGCCACGAACCACCCACGCACAGCACGTTGGGCAGGTGCAGGAACTGCGGGGCGGTCTGCACGCTGATGCCGCCGGTCGGGCAGAAGCGCACATCGGCGAACGGGCCGTGCCAGGCCGACAGCAACGCCGCGCCACCGGCCTGCACCGCCGGGAAGAACTTGAAGGTGTCCAAGCCGTGCTCAAGACCCACGATCAGCTCCGAACCGGTGGCCACGCCCGGCAGGTACGGCAGGTCGGCATCGCGGGCGGCGGCATACAGGGTGGGCGTTGCGCCGGGCGACACCGCGAAGCGCGCACCGGCCGCCTTCGCGGCCTGCATCTGCGCCGGCGTCATCACCGTGCCAGCGCCGACCACGGCATCGGGCACGGCCTCCACCATCGCCTTGATTGCCTCCAGCGCGCGCGGCGTGCGCAGGGTCACCTCGATCACCGGCAGGCCGCCGCGGAACAGGGCCTGTGCCACCTGCACCGCATCGTCCACGTCATCGGGAGTGAACACCGGGATCACCGGGGCCAGTTTCAGTACCGCACGTACGCGCGGATCAGCGCCGGACATCGAATCGCTCCTCGCCCACCAGGGCCAGCACGTCAGCTTCGCTGACAGGGTTGAAATCGCCGGCGATCGAATGCTTCAGTCCGCCGGCCGCCAGGCCGAAGCGCACGGTGGCCTCGGCATCCAGATCGGACAGGATGCCATGCAGAATGCCGGCGGCGAAGGCGTCGCCACCGCCGATGCGGTCGACGATGCCCTGCAGCTGGCGTACCGGCGCCTGAGCGCGGGTGCCATCGCGGCCCAGCAGCAGCGCGCCCAGTGCGTGGTGGTCCACGCTGATCGCCTGGCGCTGGGTGCAGGCCATCCACTGCAGGTGCGGGAAGGCGGCAAAGGCGGCCGCCGCTGCGGCTTCCACCTTGGCCACCACATCGGGCTGCTCGAACCGCTGGCCGAGGATCACCTCGATGTCGCGGTAGTCGGCGAACACGATGTCGGCCTGCGCGAACAGCTGGTGCAGGATCGCCTGCGCATCGCCGCCCCAGCGCTGCCACAGCTTGGGCCGGAAGTTGCCGTCGAAGGACACGCGCACGCCCAGGGCGCGCGCTGCACGTGCTGCTTCCAGCGTGGCCTGCGCCACGTCCGGGCCCAGCGCCGGGCTGACCCCGGACAGGTGCAGCCACTGTGCGCCCTGCAGCAGTGCCGGCCAGTCGTAGTCGGCGGCGCTGCTGCGGGCGAAGGCCGAATCGGCGCGGTCGTAGACCACTTCGCTGGCCCGCTGCACCGCACCGGTGGTCAGGAAGTACAGGCCCATGCGCCCATCCGGGTCCTGGCGTACGCCGCGCGTGTCCACGCCATGGCGGCGCAGTTCGCCCAGCACGTGCGCGCCCAGCGCATTGCCGGCCACGGTGCTGACCATGGCCACCTCATGTCCGAAGCAGGACAACGAGACACCCACGTTCGCTTCCGCACCGCCCACATGCACCTGCAACTGCGGCGACTGCAGCAGCAGCTCGCGCCCTGGCGCGCCCATCCGCAGCAGCAGTTCCCCGAAACACACGACACGACCCATTTCCGCTCCCTTACGCTGGCCGCCAGCACGTACGGCTGCACGGCGTGGAATCGCACCACGCACCCGCGTGGCGGTTGGCTATCGGTGTCATTGTAGATCCGACCGGCCGTGCGCACAGCCTAGCAAACTGTCGGAAGCATTGTCCCGCAAGCGTCTTGGAGACATTGCAGATCTGTTGCGGTGCAAGATGCCGGAACACGGAGGTGCTGTTACCGTCCGCCTTGACCAGCGGTGTCATTCCGCTGAAACACTCGCGAGACCAGACCTTTGGGAGAGGGGAAAGGCATGCATTCTCGGAACCACGCAAAAAAGACACCGGTTACCTTGCTGACCATGGCCGTCAGCCTGGCACTTTCGGCAAGCGCCGCCGCCCAACAGCAGAGCGAAGCGCCCACCGCCACCAACCTGGACACGGTGAACGTCACCGGCTACCGCGCCAGTGTGGAAAAGGCGCTGGACATCAAGCGCAGCGAATCCGGCGTGGTCGACGCCATCGTGGCCGAGGATGTGGGCAAGTTCCCCGACCTGAACCTGGCCGAATCGCTGCAGCGCATTCCCGGCGTGGTCATCACCCGCGAAGCCGGCGAAGGCCGCAACATTTCGGTGCGCGGCCTGGGCCCGGATTTCACCCGCGTGCGCTTGAACGGCATGGAAGCGCTGACCACGGTGGGCGCCGGCGACCAGAGCGGTGGCACCAACCGCGGCCGCGGCTTCGACTTCAACGTGTTCGCCTCGGATCTGTTCTCGCAGATGATCGTGCGCAAGACCGCCTCGGCCGATGTCGAGGAAGGGTCGCTGGGCGCCACGGTGGACCTGCGCACCGCGCGCCCGTTCGACTACGACGGCTTCACCTTCGCCGCCAGCGGCCAAGCCGGCTTCAACGCCATGGCTGAAAAGGCTGACCCGCGCATGGCCGCGCTGATCGCCAACACCTTCGCCGACGGCACCTTCGGCGCGCTGCTGTCGGTGGCCTATTCCGAACGCCAGGCGCTGGAAGAAGGCTCCAACACCGGGCGCTGGGCCAACGGCACCAGCAACGGTGGCTTTGCCGCCAGCCCGCTGTTCCCGGCCGCGCGCAGCGCCGATGTATACCACCCGCGCTTCCCGCGCTACGTGCAGATGGAACACGAACAGAAGCGCCTGGGCGTGACCGGTTCGCTGCAGTGGAAGCCGACCGATCGCACTGAAATATCGCTGGATACGCTGTATTCGAAGATCGACGCCACGCGCGACGAACACTACATCGAAGCGATCTCGTTCAGCCGCAACCGCGATGCCGCCACCGGTGCCAACCGCCGCCCCGACCGCGACGGCAAGCCGGTGATGGTGGTGCGCAACGGCGAGATCCGCAACAACGCCCTGGTCTACGGCGAATTCGACAACGTCGATATCCGCAGCGAGAACCGCCATGACGAATGGAGCACCGAGTTCAAGCAGGCCAGCCTGAACTTCGATCATCGCTTCAACGATGCGTTCTCGTTGAACGGCAAGCTGGGCGTCTCGCGTTCCAAGCACGAGAACCCGGTGCAGACCACCATCATCATGGACAAGTACGATGTGGATGGTTACAGCTACGACTACCGTGGCAACAGCCGTGCACCGGTACTGAACTACGGCATCGACCCGACCAACCCCAATGGCTGGGAGCTGGCCGAGATCCGCCTGCGCCCGCAATACGTGGACAACGACTTCGACACCGCCGAAGTCAACTTCAACTGGAACATCAGCCCCGGCTTCCGCCTGAAGGGCGGCGTGCTGGCCAAGAACTACACCTTCGACACGCTGGAGCTGCGCCGTACCAGCGAAGGCGCGGTACCCACGTTCGCCAACGGTTCGCGCATCGTGCCGGTGGACCTGACCAGCCAGGCTGGGCTGAAGGGCATCTCCGGTTCGCCGTCGAGCTGGGTGGTGCCGAACCTGGATGCCGTGGCCGACGCGCTGGACATCTACAGCAACACCGGCACGTTCGCGCTGGCACCGCGTGCCAACAACAGCCGCAGCGTGGAAGAGAAGGACCGTGGCGTCTGGCTGATGGGTGAGTTCTCCACCGATCTGGGCAGCATTCCGCTGTCGGGCAACTTCGGCGTGCGCTACGTGCAGACCGAACAGACCTCCAGTGGCGCGGCCACCGTGGGCGGCGTGCTGGTGCCGGCCACCACAAACCGCAAGTACAACGACACCCTGCCCTCGTTCAACCTGGTGGCCGAGATCACCCCGGACTTCCTGATCCGCCTGGGCGCGGCCAAGGTGATGAGCCGACCGGGCCTGGGCAACCTGACCCCCGGCGTGACCGTGGCCGTGGCCGGCGGCGCGCGCACCGTGGCCGGCGGCAACCCGAACCTGGATCCGTTCCGCGCCACCAACGTGGACATGAGCTTCGAGTGGTACTTCAACGAAGGCGCGATGGCCGGCATCGGCCTGTTCTACAAGGACATCGAATCGTTCGTGCAGACCACCCGCGAAGTGCGCCCGTATTCCACCAGCGGCCTGCCCGCCAGCCTGCTGGACGGCACCGGTGCAACGGTGAACGATGACTTCACCTTCAGCATTCCGCTGAACACCCCCGGTGGCGAGCTGTACGGCGTGGAAGCCAACTACACCCAGCCCTTCACCTTCCTGCCCGGCAAGTGGTCGAACCTGGGCTTGCAGCTGAACTACACCTGGGTCGACACCAGCATCCAGTACGTCAACGGCAACGGCGTGGCGGTGATGAAGAACCAGCTGACCGGTACGTCGAAGAACGCCTGGAACGCCACGCTGTTCTACGAAGGCGAGGTCTGGTCAGGCCGCGTGTCGGCCACCAACCGCAGCGATTACCTGACCCAGGCACCGGGCCAGGAAACCGGCTTCAACCTGGATGGCTACCACGGCATGACCGGCACCACCGTGCTGGACGCTTCGATCCGCTACCGCATCAGCGACCAGCTGGAATTGAGCCTGGAAGGCATCAACCTGACCAACGAAGCATCCGACGAATGGGTGTACTCGCCCACCACCGGTCAGCTGCCGCTGCAGTACACCGAAACCGGCCGCCAGTATCTGCTGGGCGTGCGCTACAAGTTCTGATGCAGCCGCGGCGGCGTGTGCGCACGCCGCCGCATTCCCGTGCAACGACATACCGCTGCGGCGCACTGCTGCGGCGCAAGATGCCGCGTCCCATGTGCTTTGTTACGTTCACGCATGACCCGCGGTGTCAGCACGTCGTTGCACCCGCGTCGTGCCGGAGGAGGCCGGCACGAACGCAGCAACGTACCTGCAACGCTTGAGGACACCCTGGGAGGGGATTTCAGATGGATTCGTCGCTCGCGCTTCATCGCGGCCGCGCGCCGCGCGCCGTGCTTGCCCTGTCGATCGGCCTGGTGCTGTGCCAGGCTGCCTATGCCCAGCAGACCCCGGAAGCGGCCGCGTCCGCACCCGATGCGGTCGACCTGGACAAGGTGGAAGTAAAGGCCACCTACCGCGAAAGCCTGCAGCAGTCGCTGGATGAGAAGCGCTACAGCATTGAACAGGTCGATGCGATCTACGCCGAGGACATCGGCAAATTCCCCGATCTGAACCTGGCCGAATCGATGCAGCGCATTGCCGGCGTATCGATCGACCGCGAAGGCGGCGAAGGCCAGCAGATTTCCGTACGCGGCCTGGGGTCGGACTTCACCCGCGTGCGCATCAACGGCCTGGAAGCGCTGTCCACCGCCGGCAGCGGCACCACCGGGGTGAACCGCAGCCGTGGCTTCGACTTCAATACGTTCGCCTCGGAACTGTTCAGCCGGGTCAAGGTGAACAAGACCCAGTCGGCGCAGATGGATGAAGGCTCGCTGGGCGCCACCGTCGATCTGCGCGCCTCGCGGCCGTTCGATTTCGAGGGCTTCCAGGCCTCGCTCAACGGCCAGTACGGCTTCAACGAACTGTCGCGCAGCAAGGACCCGCGCGTATCGGCGCTGCTGAGCAACACCTGGGCCGATGGCCGCTTCGGCGCGCTGATGTCGGTGGCGTGGAGCAAGCGCACCATTTTCGAGGAAGGCTACAACCCGGTCCGTTGGGAACACGGCAACTACCGCAACTCCAACCAGTCCACCGCCGCCAACAACGGCACCTACGGTTTCTGCAGCCCGGTGGGCTACGACCCGCAGACGCCGCGCAACCCGGCCAGCAATGAAACCGCACAGGGCGTCGGCAGCGCCGCCAACCAGGCGCGCAACAACGGCTGGGGCAGCTATGGCATCGATGCAACCCACTGCGGCACCGGCATCGACCGGCCGGCGGCCACGGCAGACAACATCGCCGCCTACGAGACCGCGACCAACGCCTGGATTCCCCGCTACCCGCGCTACGTACGCACCGAACACGAGATCGAACGGCTGGGCGTGACCGGCGCGCTGCAGTTCCGCTTCAGCCCCGACAGCCTGCTGAACCTGGACCTGATGTATTCCCGGCTGGACAAGGATCAGCGCGAGGATTCGCTGGGCGCCAACCTGCACCGCACCGCGCAGTACGGCGGCAAGACCCAGATCGCCGTGCGCGAGGCGCAGGTGGATGCGCAGAACCGCCTGGTCTACGGCGTGTTCGACAACGTGGATTTCCGCACCGAATCGACCTCGATCGAAGAGACCACCGAGTTCAAGCAGGCCAGCCTGAACTTCGAACATCGCTTCAACGACGCAGTGCGCCTGGATGCGCTGGTCGGCCATTCCTCGTCCAGCTTCGAGCGCCCCGTGTTCTCCATGGTCAGCTTCGACAACAGCAACCTGGATGGCTTCGTGCTGGACATGCGCAACGGCGCCAGCATGCCCTCGATGACCTTCCCGTTCGCGCTGGGCGATGCCGCATCGTGGCAGTGGCTGGGTTATGGCACCGCACCGGTGAATGCCAACGGCACCGCGCGCGGCGGCAATATCAGCGAAGTGCGATTGAACCCGCAGTACGTCGACAACAGCTTCGACACCGCCAAGGTCGACCTGACCTTCAACCTCTCGCCCACCTTCACCCTGCGCGGCGGCCTGGCCTACAAGGACTACGGCATGAGCACGCAGGAGTACCGCAACATCAGCTACGGGCGCATGTCGCAGGCGCTGCCCAACGGCGTCGGCGTGGGCGATCTGTCCACCACCCTGGACGGCTTCGGCAAGGGCCTGGACGGCAACACGCCGAACGGGTGGTTGATTCCCGATTTCAGCCGCATCGCCGAACTGCTGGATATCTACTGCAACTGCAACACCGGCACCCTGGGCGGCGACTACCGGCTGGCCGGCGTGGGCCACTACGGCGCATCGAACAACAACTTCGACGTGACCGAGAAGAGCTACGCCAGCTACCTGCAGCTCGATTTCAACACCGAGCTGTGGGACCGGCCGTTCCGCGGCAACCTGGGCCTGCGCTACGTGCGCACGCAGATCGATGCCAGTGGCTATGCGCCATGCCAGGCCGCCAACAGCAACGACCTGTCGTCGCAATGCGAGCCGTTCCTGGGCGTGGCCAGCGCCACCGCCGATGCCGGTGAGCGCCTGCTGGTCGGCACCACCGTCGCCCACCGCTACGACGACTGGCTGCCGTCGCTGAACCTGACGTGGGACCTGACCGACACCTTCGTGCTGCGCTTCGGCGCGGCCAAGACCATGGCCCGGCCCACCCTGTCCAACCTGTCGCCCAGCGTCAGCGGTGGCCCGACCGCCTTCGTCGATGAAGACCGCTACTACTCGATCAACCTGGGCAACCCCAAGCTCGATCCGTTCCGCTCCACCAACTACGACCTGAGCGCGGAGTGGTACTTCCAGGAAGGCGCGCTGCTGTCGGCGGCGGTGTTCTACAAGGACATCGAGACCTACGTGCAGCGCACCCGCCTGCTGACCACCTGGCAGGACATGGGCTATTCGCTGGACCTGCTGCCGGCCGGTTTCAGTCCGAACTCGCTGTTCAACGTGCAGAGCTACTTCAACACGCCGGGCGGCCCGTTGAAGGGCTACGAGCTGACCTACCAGCAGCCCTTCAGCTTCCTGCCGGGCTTCTGGAAGAACTTCGGCATCCAGCTGAACTACACCCACGTCGATTCGAAGATCAAATATCTCTTCAGTTCCGGCAGCGGCGACACCATCGTCACCACCTACACCGAGAACGACCTGCTGAACCTGTCGCCTAACTCGTACAACGCCACCCTGTACTACGACGACGGGCGCTTCAGTGCGCGTGTGTCCACCAGCTACCGCGACGCCTACATCAACCAGATCCTGACCCAGGAAAACGTCTGGGACCTGGACGGCAACCAGTACGCCACTGCCGACGTGACCGGCAAGTACAGCGTGGAGAACGTGGATTTCAACATGTCCTGGAAGTTCAACAAGCAGCTGACCGTCAGCTTCGAGGCGATCAACCTGCTGGACAGCGCCGACGAGCGTTACGTGGACTCGGCCCTGTCCCTGCCCGACCGCTACACCCATACCGGTCGCCAGTACTACCTGGGGCTGCGCTACAAGTTCTGAGCCCCTGCCTGCCCTGCCGTACCGCTGCACCGTCGAATGCTGCTGAAAGGAAGGTTCCATGCACCGCACCGCTTCTGCTTCGTCCCGTCCGCGCCGCCGCCTGCTGGTGGCCGCGCTGCTGCTGGCCACCGCCCTGCCTGCGGGCGCCGCTGCACCGCCCACGCTGCTGTTCCACGTGGACGCCAACCAAGGACTGACCGCGGTGACGGCGCAGGGCGAGGCGGTGCCGAACTTCCGCGACAAGGCCGCCGTGGTGGACGACGGCGCACGGGGCAAGGCGATCCAGTGGGAAGATGATGGCGTGCTGGCCTGGGATGCACCCGGCAACATCCAGGCCCAGCGCGGCACCCTGGCCTTCGACTGGCGCCCGCGCTACGCGGTGGGCGAAGCACCGTTCGTGATCTTCCGCGTGGGCTATGCCGACCACAGCAGCTGGGACATGGCCTGGCTGCGCATCGACTGGAACGGCCACGGCTTCGATGCGTTCGTGACCGATGCCAACCTGGCACGCAGCCGCGTGTCGTTCCGCATGGACACGCCGCCGCGGCCGGACCAGTGGCTGCACCTGGCCTTCGCCTGGGACGAGGACCAGGGCGTGCGCCTGTTCGTCGACGGGCGCGAGGTGGCACGCACGCAGGCCACTGGCGATTTCGATGCCGCGCTGGACCAGCTGGGCCTGGCCGGGCGGGTGATGGCCCCCTACCAGGTGCAGAGCCGCTACAACTTCCTGCGCGGCAGTGATTTCCAGCACATCCGCGTGTACGACCGCATGCTGGATGGTCCCGCCGTAGCCGCACTAGCGCGCGGCCAGGCGCCGGCCAGCGCGGTGGCGTCGGCCACCGACGAACGCGCGTGGCGCCACCGCTTCGGCTGGGAAGGCGCCGCCCCGCCAGCACTGTCGGCGGCGGGCACGCGCATCCGCAAGATCGAGTTCGCCGACACCCGCGACCTGAAAGCGTGGATGTGGAAGGCCACCGACGGCATTGCCGAAACCACCTGGCCCGGCGTCTACAACCGTTCGCGCCTGCCCGGCCGCAACGACTACTTCCAGTTGCCGGACTGGAACACCTACGTCGAAAGTGGCCAGCACCTGGACCTGACCCTGCCGGTGGGCGAAACGGTGAACCGGGTGGAGATCCGCGGTGCGGCCTTCGGCACCCTGGCCCACGGTGCCGATGCCGCGCATGCCACCCAGGTGCTGGCCACGCGCGCACAGGGCGTGGTGCGTAGCGTGCAGGACATTCCCGCGCAGTCCGGCGGCGTGCTGCGCTTCAGCAATGTGGAACAGGAAACCCCGATCCAGGAAATCTGGGCCTACCACGTGAGCGAGGGCGCCGAGCCCGACGGCACGGTGAAGCAGACCTACATCATCGACAGCCAGGCCCTGCCCGACTACACCAACCTGGACGCGCTGCGCCGCTACATCGACGGCCGCTATCCGGCCGCCGAACGCAGCACGGTGATGGCCCTGCCCAAGGGCGCCGGTTCACGCCGCCGTGGCGCCGACACGCTGCCGGCGCAGCCGCGCCCGATCGTGCACGTGCTCATTCCCTCCGGCGTGGGCGATGCGCCGGCCAACCAGCCGTTGATCCGCAGCTGGGCCTACAGCTGGGAAAACATGCACGACGGCCTGGACGGCGTGGCCATCGACCTGCCCGCGCTGGATCTGCCGGCCACGCAGGACGGCCTGATTCCCCTGAACATCCGCATCAAGGATCCGATCTGGCCGGCGCGCGACATGATCGATGTCTCGGTGTCGGTGCAGCCCGGGCAGAAGCGCACGCTGTGGCTGGACCTGCGCGACCGCATCCTGACCCCCGACAGCCTGTGGCTGAGCATCGCCTCGGCGGCGCCGGGCTTCGATGCCGCCGCGCTGGATGGCGCACAGGTGCGGCTGGTGTTCAAGCCGCGTGCCGAAGCGCTGAAGGAACACGTGGCCGACCGCTTCAACCAGGTGCGTGACAACTGGGGCTTCCTGGTGGAAGAGCACACCACGTCCAAGCGCCAGCGCCTGTACGCGCGCGTGTACGCCGACCTGAGCGATCTGCTGCGGGTCGACCCCGACCACGAACTGGGCCGGCTGTACTGGAACTACATCAGCTACAACAGCCAGGGCCGCCCGCCGTTCAGCGCCCCGCAGGTGCCCAAGGGCGTGCCCGCCTGGGCGTTCCACCAGCTGCAGGACCTGGCCCACGTGCGCCGTTTCGTGGACTGGTGGATCGACGAACGCCAGGTGGCCTACGGTGATTTCGGCGGCGGCATCTCCGACGATTCCGACCTGACCCAGCAATGGCCGGGCCTGGCCCTGATGGGCGTGCAGCCGGACCGGCTGAATGCCTCGCTCACCGCCTTGTCCGATGCGGTGTACCGCAATGGCATGTTCAGCAACGGCCTGAGCACCATCGAAACCGACGAACTGCATTCCTACGAGGAAGGCATCAACACCAACAGCGCCATGCTCTACCTCAACTGGGGTGACCCGCTGACGGTGGAGCGGTTGATGGAGACGGTGAAGGCGTTCGACGAGCGCATCATCCTGCGCAATCCACAGGGCCACCTGCTGTTTTCCAGCAACTGGTTCGGCGGCAACAAGGTCTACCGCGAACCGAACTGGCAGTGGCAGAAGCCCTACTCGTTCCCGGTGCTGCACCCGGCGTTCCTGCTCGGCCAGTACAACGCCGATCCGACCGGCCGCAAGCTGGTGATCGGCCTGGCCGACGGCTACCTGGCCCACGCCGGCCGCGACGACAAGGGCCGCTTCACCCTGCCCAACGAAATCAACTGGGCCACCGGCGCCACCCGCGGCGGTGAACTGAACAACGGTTCCGGCAGCGGCGACATCATGCACACGTTCTGGGCCGCCTGGCGCTGGACCGGCGATGCGAAGTACCTGCAGGCGCTGGACTACCGCGTGGCCCGTGGCGGCCCGGGTGCGCTGGCCAACCTGGGCGAGAACTACGTGGAAGTGCTGGGCCGCCAGGAGGACTGGTACCCGCAGCTGACCGCCGATGCCAAGGCCGGCAAGACCGGCTTCGCCAGCCTGATGGCCTGGCAGGCGACCGGCGACCTGCAGTACATCGACGCACTGCATGCCGACGGTGTACAGGCCAAGGCGCAGCGCGAATACATGAACACCGAAGGCCACTGGTGGTCCGATCGCGTGGAAGCGCCCAGCGAGTTCCTGCAGCGTGCACGCCTGGGCGGCATCGCGTTGAAGCGCAACCAGAGCTGGCCCGGACACACCGTCAGCTGGCGCTTCGACCGCGACGCCGCCGCCGAGCAGGTCGCCCTGCTGGTGCATGCGCCATCGCGCGAGCGCTTCACGGTGACCAGCTACACCCTGGGCAGCCGCACCATCGCCGCGGACATGACCGGCTGGAACGTGGCCAGCGGCATCTGGCGCGTGCGCAGCGGCGTGGACGCCGATGGTGATGGGCGTATCGACGGTACACCGCGCGAGCGCACCGTGCAGTTGGAAACCAGCGTCGCGGTGCCGATGCAGTTCCGCCCCGGCCGTACCGAGATCTTCGAGTTCGAGCGGGTGAGCGCGGGTACGCCGGTGGAAACCCGCCCGGACCTGGGCATCGGCCGCGGCGATCTGCGCGTGGACGGGCGCCAGGTACACGTAACCGTGCACAGCCTGGGCCATGTTGGCACTGGCGTGGGCGTGGTCGTGCTGGAAGACGCGCGTGGCCGCGAGATCGCGCGCAGCGAGGTGCCGGCCATGGCTGCCCCGGCCGAGCTGCAGCCGAAGACGGTGGTGGTGTCGCTGCCGTTGCCGGCCGGCGACCGCAGCGGCCTGCGCGTGCGCGTGGCCCTGGCCGATGGTGGCGAGGAAGTGACCCGGTTGAACAACGTGGCCGACGTGCCGCGTTGAGGGGGATCTGATCGCCCTGGCGTTCGTAGAGTCGAGCTTGCTCGACTGCGCTTTGCATGGCGCCAACAACAGTCGAGCAAGCTCGACTCTACGAAGCAATGCAGCGCGCAGCCGGTTGAACAACGTGGCCGACGTGCCACGTCCGGCGGCACGCGGTCACGCTGCGTCGGTCTCCATCATCTTCACCCGGCGCTGGTACCAGCCCTCGCCCAACGGATCGAACACCGCACTGCGTTCCATCACGCCCTGGTACACGTGCACCGACACGGCCACGTCGTCAGCGCTGGCGTTGCGCAGCGTGTGGTACTCGTGCGGTGGAATCAGGCTGCCGGCGCTGCCGCGGTAGCCGTACAGCGCTTCCTGCGCGGCGAAGCGGTGGCGTTCGCCTTGGCATTCCAGCAGCGCATACGGGGTAACAATCAATTCACCCTGCCAGACCCCTTCCACGCACCACATGGCATCGTGGTCGTGCAGCGGCGTGCCCTGCCCCGGCCCCCAGCACATGGCGATGACGCTGTAGCCCAGGGTCGGGCTGCGGTGCAGTTCGCGACGGGCGTAGTGGCCGTCCACCGGGCGCCGTACGCAGGGTGGCAACTGGATCTGTGGATCGGCAATGGCCTCGCGCAGCACACGCTGCAGGGCGCCAGTGATCGCGCGCGGATCGGCCAAGCAGACAGCGCCGTCGATGGCCGCAAGCAGGCGCTCCCGGCCCGCAAACGGCAGTGGTGTGAATCGCTCTCCCATGACAGCCAGTCTAGGCGAGCGGGGTTAACAGAATGTTGTCATCCCGCTGCGGTGAGTGGGATGCACCCGATTGCGACAGTTATCGCCGAACATCAACGAAAATGGCGGGTCAATTACGACATCATGGCAACAGCAACGGACGCAGCGTCGGCACCTCGCGGGCCAATTCGGTCGCCACCAGGCTGGCGAACACGGCCGCGCCGTCCGCACCCAGGTGTGTGTAATCGAAGGCCCGCTTGGCCTGTCCCATCGGTTCCAGCGCGGCGTTCTGCGCCGCCGCCGTTGCACCGGCCACCGCCGGGCTGGCGCCGACCGTGGTGCCGCCCAGCGCGCTGGCCACCTGCGCCTGGCTGGCCGGTGCCTGCGCCAGCTGCATGGCCGGCACCGGCCCCAGCGCCTGCACCAGGGCGCGACTGCGCGCATGCAGGTCCACCAGCGGCACCTGCAGTTCGCGCGCCACGGTGCGCACGCTGTCGGCCCATGGCGCCAAGTCATCTACCAGCGTGCCATCTTCGAACTGGCGACGGGTGAGCGGGGTCAGCAGCACCGGCGTGGCGCCGGCGGCACGTACCTGCTGCACGTAGCGGCGCAGGTTGTCGGGGAACTCATGCTGCAGATCGGTGGACCGCCCCGGCTTGCCCGGCTGGTCGTTGTGGCCGAACTGGATCAGCACCCAGGTGGCGGCGTAGCCCGGCGTGCGCATTTCCGCTTCGACCAGCGCCCACGAGCCTTCGGCACGGTAGTTGTACGTACTGCGGCCGCCACGCGCCAGGTTCAGGCAGGCCGCGAACGAGGTCACATGGTCGGCGCAGAAGCGCGGTCCCCAGCCCCCCTGCACCGCCGTGGTGGAATCGCCGACCAGCACGATCTTGCTGGCGCGGATCGGCGTGGGCGGTGGGCGGTCACTGATCGAAGGATCCATCGCGGCCTGCGCGGTGCCGGCCGCCAGCAGGGCCAGCAGGACAGTCAGAAAGCGCATCTCAGGCAGTTCCTCGTTGCAGGAAAGGCACGCGCTGGTAGAGCTCGCGCTCGCCACCACGCGGGTCATCGGCGCCGCGGCTGTGCACGTCGAACAGCATCGTGCGCCGCTGCGGCAGGGTGTATGGCGCCCACGCCGGCAGACCGGCATGGTTGGGATCACCGTGGCGGGCGAAGGCGATCAGCGCGTCGCTCATGCGCGCCGCCAGTGCGCGCGCCTCGCTGCCGCCACCGGTGCGCGCGCTGGGCAGCCCGGCGTTGTCGAACACCAGCGGGATGTCCAGCGTATGGAAGGCGCGCAGGCGGCCGTCTTCCACCGGCGAGGGCCAGTCCAGCTGGTAGGCCCAGGTAGGCGCCGCACCGGCCGGCTGCCGTGCGCGCGCCTCCAGCTCTTCCACCGCGCCGCGCCACGAACGGCCGGCGGTGGTGGCGGCGAAGAACACCTCCGACGCCGTGTAATGCGGGTACATGTGCCGGTAGGCCTCGATCACCACCGACGGCAGCAGGTCCACGAACTGCTGCTTTTCCAGTTGCGCCGGCAGGGTGTTCCAGTCCAGCGCGAAGTTGGCCGGGTCATTGCCCAGGAACGCACGGGTCTCGTCGCGGGTGTTGCCGATCACCATCGGAATGGCCACCGACTGTGCCGGCGCCTGCGGCCAGAACGGATGCACCGGCAGTACCACCTCGTCCAGCACTGGGCCGAAGTACAGCGCCGTGTCTTCCACCCGCGACGGATCGCGGGCCCGGGTGGCGGCCAGCAGATCGGCCATCGGCACGCGCAGCAGCGCCGTCATGTCCGCCGCACCTACGCTCTGCATGGCCAGCGCCGCACGCTGCGCCGCTGCACGCGGGCCGGCCGCGGTCACCTGCTGTCCGCTCATGGTCCAGGCGCGCTGGAACAGGCCGCGCGCGGCCGGCATGGCCATCAGCGTGGCGATCTTGGCGCCGCCGCCGGACTGGCCGAACACGGTGATGTTGTCGGCGTCGCCGCCGAACACGGCCGCATGCGCACGCACCCAGTGCAGTGCCTGCACCAGATCCAGCTGGCCCACGTTGCCGGACATCGCGTAGCGCGGGTCGCCCAGCGCGCCCAGGTACAGATAGCCGAAGGTATTCAATCGGTGGTTCAGCGTGACCACCACCACATCGCCGCGCCGGCACAAGGCACTGCCGTCGTACAGCGGGTCGCTGCCCGAGCCGTTGTTGAAGCCGCCGCCGTGGATGTAGACCAGCACCGGACGGCGCGCGCCGTCGTTCAGCGCCGGGGTCCATACGTTGAGGAACAGGCAATCTTCGCTGCCCGGGCCTTCGCCGCCGCCCTGCGGTGCCGCCGCGCCGTACTCCAGTGCATCGGCAATGCCGCGCCACGGCATCTCGGCGCGCGGCGGCTGGAAGCGGTAGGCGCCGGTGTCGGCGCCGTAGCGCAGGCCACGGAACACGTGCACGCCGTGTTCGCGCTGGCCGCGCACGCGGCCGCCACGCACCCGCGCCACGACCTGCGTATCTGCGCGCGGGCCGGGTACCGCCAGCGCGGCAGGCAGCGCTGCCACCGTTGCCGTGGCCAGCGCCCAGCGCGCACTGTCACGCAGGAATCGACGGCGCTGCAGATCGTTCGGTGTGTTGTTCATCGGCTACCCCGGGGTCGGATCCCCTCTCCACCGGGGAGGGGCTCAGACCCCTCCCCCGTCTCACCCCCCGCCAGCCACGCCTGCGCCAGCGCTGGCCACAGCGCCAGTGTGGAACCGGGCGCAACGCGCATGCCGAAACCATGCCCGCCGTGCGCGAACAGATGCAGTTCGTGTTCCACCCCGGCCGCCGCCAGTGCCTGCGCCATCAGCGCGCTGTTGTGCACGCTCACCACGGCATCGTCGCCGGCATGCACCAGCAGGGTGGGCGGCATGTCCGCGCGCACCTGCTGCTGCATCGAATACTGCGCCGCCAGCGCCGGATCCGGCTGTTCGCCCAGCAGGCGCTTGCGCGAACCGCTGTGGGCGTGCGCGCCCATGTCGATGACCGGATACACCAGCACCGCCCGTGCCGGCCGCGCGCTCCGCTGATCGATGGCATCGCGTGCCGGATAGGCCGGAACATCGAAGCCGGTGGCCAGCCGTGCCGCTACGTGGCCGCCGGCGGAAAAGCCCATCACCGAGACGCTCCGCGCATCCAGCCCGCGCCGTGCCGCCTGCGCGCGCACCACGCGCATCGCACGCTGTGCATCGGCCAGCGCGGCCTGGCGGTCGCGGCCCGGCTGCGGCAGCCGGTAGCGCAGCACGAACAGCGTGTAGCCGGCACGGTCCACCCACTCCGGCAGCAAGGCGCTGTCTTCCTTGTCGATCACCACGCGCTGGTAGCCGCCGCCGGGAATCACCAGCAGGGCACGGCCATTGCTGCGCGCGGGGGTGTGCACCAGCAGGTAGGGCGCGTCCACCTGGTCGACGTAGCGGTCGGGCTGCGCCGGGTCGCGGCTGCGCTCGACCACCCGTGGCGGCCGGGGCTTCCCCTGCTCGCCGGGCACCTGCCCGGCCGGCCACAGCGCGATCTGTTCGCCCGCCAGCTCCTGGCCGGGCCGTTCGCCCTCGCGCAGTGGCGTGGCGCCACCGTTCAACGGCATGGCCAGCAGCAGACCGCACAACAACAGCACCACATGACGCAGACGCATGGCAGGCAAGGGCTCCGAAGGCAGGGAACAGCGTGCCCCAAGGCAAGGTCCGGTGGCACTTGATGCGCTGCGGCTTGCACGATGACACCGGTTTACCATATACACCTCCTGCAGACGCTGTCGATGGGCAGTGCAACAAACACAGGGAGACCGTTCTTGAGCAACGAACACGGCACACACGGGCAGACGCCGCCGCCGGACGATGCGGCCGCGATCGCCCACGCCTTCACCACGGCGCGCCGCGCCGGGCAGGCCCTGCCCGCATTCCCGGGCGATATCCCGGCCGACCTGGTCAGTGCCTACCAGGTGCAGGACCTGGCCATTGCCGCCTGGGATGACCAGGTGGTGGGCTGGAAAGTCGGCTACATCGCCGCCGAGCGCCGCGATGGGTCCGGGGACGAGCGCCTGCTGGGCCCGGTTTTTTCTCGTCAGCTGAAAAATGCTACCGGTGGAACAACGGACATCCCGATCTTCGTCGGCGGCTTCGCGGCGGTCGAAGCCGAGTACGTGCTGGAGCTGTTGGAGGACGCTCCGGCCGGACAGGTGCAATGGACGCCCGAGCAGGCCGAAGCCCTGCCCGCCCGCCTGTACATCGGCGTGGAAGTGGCCAGCAGCCCGCTGGCCACGATCAATGAGCTCGGCCCGCGCGTGGTGGTATCCGACTTCGGCAACAACAACGGCCTGGTGCTGGGCCCGGAGATCGTGGACTGGACCACGCGCGATGAAACCGCGCTGCGCGCCGAAACCTTGATCGAAGGCGAAGTGGTCGGCACCGGTGGTGCCACCCGCCTGCCGGGCGGGCTGCGCGCGGCCTACGCGTTCGCGCTGTCCCGTTCGGCGCTGCGTGGCCGCCCGCTGCGCAAGGGCGACCTGATCGCCACCGGCAACGCGACCGGCATCCATGACATCACCGCCGGGCAGACCGCGCTGGTGCGTTTCGCCGGCTTCGGCGACATTGCCTGCAGGGCCGTGCCGGCCGGGTAACCGCCAGCACGCCCCAGTGAACACGCGCGGGAGGGCGCAGATGATCACACGACGTAATTTCCTGGCCGGTGGCGCTGCTGCCCTGGCCACGCCGATGCTCGCCGCCTGCGGCCGTGGGCCGGCGGGCAGCGTGGACGGCGGCGCCCTGCTGACCGCCACCGACGTGCACGTGGCCGACTACCCCACCGTGACCGCGGTGAAGTGGATCGGTGAGACGCTGCAGCGCGAAACCAACGGCCGCCTGCGCCTGCGCCAATACCACTCGGGTCAGCTCGGCCGCGAATCGGAAGCGATCGACATGGCCCGTTTCGGTGCCATCGACATCACCCGCGTGTATGCCGGTGCGCTGAACAACGCGTTTCCGCTGACCCAGGCACTGTGCCTGCCTTATGTGTTCAAGTCGGTGGCGCACCAGCGTGCCGCGCTGGACGATGGCGTGGCCGAGGCCGTGCTGCGTGGTTTCGAGAGCCGCGACCTGGTCGGCCTGGCGATCTACGATTCGGGCGCGCGCTGCTTCTACAACACCAAGCACCCGATCGTTGCACCGAAGGATCTGCACGGCCTGAAGCTGCGCGTGGCCTCGTCGGACATCTTCATCCAGCTGATGCGCCTGCTCGGGGCCAACCCCACGCCGATGTCGCTGGGCGACACCTTCTCGGGCATGGAAACGCACATGATCGATGGTGCCGAGAACAACATGCGCAGCTTCCACTCCAGCCGCCATTTCGAGGCCGCGCACTACTGGTCGCAGAGCGATCACTCGTATGCGCCGGACGTGCTGCTGATGTCGCGGGCCAGTTTCGAGCGGCTGCAGCCCGATGACCGGCAATTGCTGCTGCACACCGCACGCGCTTCGGTGGCGGTGATGCGCGAGCAGTGGGATGCCTCTGAAAGCGCCGCGCGCCGCGCCGTGCTCGATTACGGCGTGAAAGCCAACGACGTGGACATGCCGGCCTTCCGCGCGGCCGCACAGCCACTGCTGAAGCACTACCTGCAACAGCCGGATATCGCCGCGCTGGTTGATCGCATCCGCGCTGCCTGAGGACCCTGCCATGACCGAGACGACGACGCCCGCCGCCGGGCCTGGACAGCGCCTGCTGGACCGCATTGCCGACATTGCCATCTACTGCGCCGTGGCCGCCCTGCTGGGGCTGGTGGTGGTGCAGGGCTGGCAGGTGTTCGCCCGCTACGTGATCAACGATTCGCCCAGCTGGACCGAGCCGGTCACCCTGCTGCTGCTGGCCACCGCCATGAGCCTGGGTGCCGCCTGTGGCGTGCATACCAACCGCCATTTCGGCTTCTTCCTGCTGCACGCCTACATGGGCGCCGGCCTGCGCCGCGCCGTCGATGTGCTGATCCAGCTGGTGGTGGCGGTACTGGGCGGCTTCATCGCGTTCTGGTCCACCGACCTGCTGCTGGACGGCCTGGACATCAAGGCGGCCGGCGCCAACCTGCCGCAGAGCATCAACTACCTGCCGCTGGCACTGGGCGGTGCGCTGATGGTGCTGTTCGCGCTGAACCGTGCGTGGAAGGCACTGCACCAGACGGCGGCCGATGCCGGCGCCGATGACGCTGAAGGAGATCGTTGATCCATGGGCATCACTATTCTGTTCTCCGTATTCGCCGTGCTGCTGCTGTTGGGCGTGCCGGTGGCCTACGCGCTGGCGGCCGCGGCGCTGGCCACGCTGCTGTACCTGGATATTCCGACCATCGTGCTGGTGCAGCAGATCTCGGCGGGTACCGGCTCGGCGTCGCTGATCGCCATTCCGCTGTTCATCTTCGCCGGTGAAATCATGATGCGCGGCGGCATCTCCGAACGCCTGATCGCACTGGCCTCGTCGCTGGTCGGCCGCATGCGCGGTGGCCTGGGCCAGGTCTCGATCCTGTCCTCGCTGTTCTTCGGCGGCGTGTCCGGCTCGGCCATCGCCGACGTCTCGGCCGTCGGCGGTACCATGATTCCGCAGATGGTCAAGCGCGGCTACGACCGCGACTTCGCGGTGAATGTCAGCATCACCGCAGCGCTGGTGGCGCTGTTGGTGCCGCCGTCGCACAACCTGATCCTGTTCTCGGCCGCGGCAGGCGGCGGGTTGTCCATTGCCGATCTGTTCGCCGCCGGCATCGTTCCGGCGCTGCTGATGACCCTGGCGTTGATGCTGACCGGCTACGCGGTGGCACGCCGCCGTGGCTATGGCGTGGAAGCCTTCCCCGGCTGGCGCGCGGTGCTGCTGCGCATCGTCTCCGCCCTGCCCGGCCTGGGCCTGGTGGCACTGCTCTTCGTCGGTATCCGCGCGGGCATCTTCACTGCAGTGGAAAGTGCGGCCATTGCCGTGGTCTACGCCCTGCTGGTGACCACCGTGCTGTACCGGCAGCTGCGTTGGCGCGAGTTCTTCGACACGGTGATCCACGCCGCGCGCAGCACCGGCGTGATCCTGTTCGTGATCGCCACCGCCGCCGTGTTCGGCTGGCTGCTGGCCTACCTGCAGGTGCCGACCGCGGCCGTGGACTTCCTGCAGTCGTTCGCGCACAGCCAGTTCATGGTGCTGCTGATGATCGTGGTGATGCTGCTGCTGCTGGGTACCTTCATGGACCTGGCGCCGATGATCCTGATCTGCACGCCAATCTTCCTGCCGGTGGCCAAGGCCTATGGCATCGACCCGATCCACTTCGGCCTGGTGCTGGTGCTGACCGGTGGCCTTGGCCTGGTGACCCCGCCGGTGGGCTCGGTGCTGTTCATTGGCACCTCCATCGGCAAGATCACGGTGGGCCAGAGCATGCGCACCATCTGGCCGTTCTGGTTCGCTGCGTTGGCGGTGCTGCTGATCGTCACCTTCTTCCCGCAACTGTCGCTGTGGCTGCCGGCCGCGTTGCGCGCATGATGCGCGGGCGTACGCTGCCATTGCTGCTGTGCCTGGGCGTGGCGGCCGCCGCCGCCCAGGCCGGGCCGCCGCCGGCATCGCCGGCATCACAGGCAATTCCGGTGGCCAGCTTCAACGATGGGGTGAACCACTGGCGCAGTGGCCATGCAGAGGATTACGCGCGGCTGCAGCCGCAGCAGTACCGGCAGATTGCCGACAACCTGTTGCTTCTGCAGCGCCGCTCCGGCGGCTGGCCGGTGAACCAGGACCCGCTGCGGGTGCTGGATGGCGAGGCCTGCGAGGCCGCACGCAAGGCGCAGGACGAACCGGGCGGCAGCTTCGACAACCGCACCACCTATACCCAGGTGGATTACCTGGCCGAAGCCTTCACCCGCAGCGGTGACAGCCGCTATCGCGATGCAGCGCTGCGCGGTCTGGACTTCATCCTCGACCAGCAGATCGCCAGTTGCGGCGGCTGGCCGCACTCGGTGCCGGCGCGTACCGATTACCACGACCGCATCACCTTCGCCGACGATGTGACCAGTGGCGTGCTGACCACGCTGCGGCAGGTGCAGACGGCGCCGCGATTCGCCTTCGTCGATGCCGCGCGGCGTGCACGGGTGGCCAGCGCCGTGCAGCGTGGCGATGCCTGCCTGCTGCAGTTGCAGGTGCGCCAGCAGGGCCGGCCCACGATCTGGGCGGGCCAATACGATGCCGCCACGCTGCAGCCCGCACCGGGGCGGAAGTTCGAGCTGGCCGCGCTGGTCACCGACGAAAGCGTGGGCGTGGTGCGCTACCTGATGTCCATCCCCGATCCGTCGCCGCAGACGGTGCAGGCCATCGACGGCGCGCTTGCCTGGTTCCAGGCCAATGCCCTGCACGGGCTGCGCCTGCAGACCGTGGATGCCCCGGCCGAACAGTTCGCCCACCACCGCAGCACGCAGGACCGGCAGTTGCTGGCCGACCCCGGCGCGCCGCCGCTGTGGGGCCGCTTCCACGACCTGGCCGACAACACGGTAGTGCTGGCCGACCGCCAGGGCCAGCGCCTGCAGACCTATGCGCAGGTGGGCCGCGAACGCCGCACCGGCTACCACTGGTACGGCACCTGGCCGCAGGCCCTGCTTGACCGCGATGCGCCGGCCTGGCGCGCGCGTACCGGGCACCGCGCCCCCTGAACCCGCATCCGCACCACGGAGGAACCCGATGCTGTCCAGCACCGCTCTGAAATCCCTGTTGGCCGCCACCCTGCTGCTGGCCACGCCTGTACTGGCGGAGGCCCAGCCAGCGTCCACGGCGTGGAAGCGCGGCATCGAGAACCAGCGCCAGGCCGACCTGGGCGATGGCACCTTCCTGAACCCGGTGTTCGCCGGCGATCGCCCCGACCCGTCGGTGCTGAAGGACGGCCAGGACTACTACCTCACCCTGTCCTCGTTCGACGCCTACCCCGGCCTGCCGATCTGGCACTCGCGCGACCTGGTGAACTGGCAGCCGCTGGGCCACGCGATCACCCGCAACGTGGGCGCGATCTGGGCACCGGACATCGTCAAGCACCAGGGCCGCTACTACATCTACTTCCCGGCCCGTACCGGTGAACACCGCAGCAACTTCGTGGTCTGGGCCGACAGCATCAAGGGCCCGTGGAGCGAGCCGATCGACATCGGCCTGGGTGGCTACATCGATCCCGGCCATGCGGTGGGCGAAGACGGCAAGCGCTACCTGTTCCTGAGCGGCGGCGACTACGTGCAGCTGGCCGACGACGGCCTGAGCGTGGTCGGCACGCCGAAGCACGTCTACGACGGCTGGAAATACCCGGAAAGCTGGGACGTGGAGGCCTACGCCCAGGAAGGCCCGAAGATCCACTTCCGCGACGGCTGGTACTACATGACCACCGCCGTGGGCGGCACCGCCGGCCCGCCCACCGGGCACATGGTGATCACCGCGCGCTCGCGTTCGATCCATGGGCCGTGGGTGAACGCACCGAACAACCCGATCATGCGCACGCAGTCGGCCGCCGAACCCTGGTGGTCGCGCGGTCATGCCACGGTGATCGAAGGCACCGACGGGCGCTGGTGGATGATGTACCACGGCTACGAGAACGGCTATTGGACGCTGGGCCGGCAGGCTCTGCTGGAACCGATCGAGTGGACCGACGATGGCTGGTTCGTGGCCAAGGGCGGCGACCTTGGCCAGCCGCTGCGCAAGCCTTCCGGGGAATCGGTGGGCCGCCATGGCATGGCCCTGTCCGATGATTTCCGCGGCAAGGCGCTTGGCCCGCAGTGGTCGTTCTTCAACCCGGCCCAGGACGAGTACCGGCGGCTGGGCTTCAGCGGCCAGGGCCTGGTGCTGCAGGGCAAGGGCCAGACCCCGCGCGACAGCTCGCCGCTGACCGCCATCGCCGGCGACAAGGCCTACCAGTTCGAGGTGGAGATGGACATCGCCCCGGGCGCGGTGGGCGGCGCCCTGCTGTTCTACAGCGACCGCCTGTACGTGGGCGTGGGCAGCAACGGCGAGAAGTTCATCATGCACCGCTACGGCGAAGAGCGCCCCACCCGCTTGGCGCCCAGCGCAAAGGGCGGCAAGCTGTGGCTGCGGGTGACCAACAACCGCCACATCGTCACCATCCACTCCAGCACCGATGGCCAGCGCTGGCAGAAGTACCCGGTTCAGATGGAAGTGTCCGGTTACCATCACAATGTGGCGGGCAAGTTCCTGGCACTGAAACCGGCGCTGTATGCGGCCGGCGACGGTGCGGTAACCTTCCGCAGCTTCCGCTATCGCGCGCTGGACTGAGCGCGCGCTGGAATCCCCAGACTTACCGGGTTCACTACATGTCAGTGCGCAACAAGAACGATGCCGCCACGCCGGCATTGGCGAAGGGCAAGGCCGCCACGATCAACGACATCGCGCGACTGTCGGGAGTATCGAAGAAAACGGTTTCACGGATCATCAACAACTCGCCGCTGGTGCGCAAGGACACGCGTGACAAGGTCGAGGCGCTGATGCGCGAGGTCGGCTACACGCCCGATCCGCTGGCCCGTGGCCTGGCCTTCCGCCGCTCCTTCCTGATCGGCATGGTCTACGACAACCCCACCGCGCAGTACATCGTGGACATGCAGTACGGCGCGCTGGACGCGCTGCGCGGCTCCAGCTTCGAACTGGTGGTGCACCCCTGCGACAGCCGCAGCCCGGGCTACATCGATGGCGTGCGCCGCTTCGTGCAGCAGCAGAAGCTGCACGGGGTGATCCTGGTGCCGCGTGCCTCGGAAGACCAGGCGCTGGCCGACATGCTGGACGAGATCGGCTGCCGCTTCACCCGCGTGGCCGCGCTGCCGCTGGATGACAGTTCGCAGATGGTGGTGACCCATGACCGCGACGGTGCCGCCGAAGCGGCCGATTACCTTCTGTCGCTAGGCCACCGCGAGATTGCCCTGGTAACCGGCCCCAGCGCCTACCGCTCGGCCCACGAACGCACCGCCGGTTTCATCGACGCGCTGTCCCAGCGCGGCATCGAGCTGCCGAAGGACCGCATCATCGAGGCCGGCTACACCTTCGAATCGGGCGTGGCCGCGGCCGAGAAACTGCTGCTGGGCAAGCGCCGGCCCACCGCCATCTTCACCGGCAACGATGAAATGGCCGCCGGCATCTACAAGGTGGCGCTGCGGGCGGGCATCAACATTCCGCGCCAGCTGTCCATCGTCGGCTACGACGACAGCCCGCTGGCCTCGCGGCTGTGGCCGTCGCTGACCTCGGTGCGCCGCCATACCCGCGACACCGGGCGCACCGCCGCGGCCATGCTGATCCAGCCCGAAGGCCAGGCCGCGCTGCAGATCGCCAGCGTGCGCCCGCACCTGATCGTCCGCGACTCCTGCCAACCGCCCGAGGACTGATACCGAAGGCATCAGTCCGGTAGGTCACGACCGTTTGTGGGTCACGACCGTTGGTCGTGACTCTTCAGTCCGCTATCGTGCGACGCAAAATGACACCGGTTACCAGCCTCGCTAGAATCGATCACGAACCGCGCCGGGGCCGAACCCTTCGGCCCGCCCCCTGCTCTGGAGAAGCCATGTACTGCAAGACCCACTACGCCACCCATCCCGACGCCATCAAGGGCGCCAGCAACGACCAGCTGCGCGAGCTGTATCTGCTCGACGGCCTGTTCCACGCCGGCCAGATCACCCTGAAGTACACCCACTACGAGCGCTTCGTGCTGGGCGGTGCCGCCCCGGTGGATGCCCCGCTGGCGCTGCCGGCGCAGACCGAACCGGCCTCGGCCGCCGGCCATCCGTTCCTGGAGCGCCGCGAGCTGGGCGTGATCAACGTGGGCAGCGGCACCGGCACCGTCACCGTCGATGGCACCGTGTACACGCTGGGCCCGAAGGATGGCCTGTACGTGGCCATGGGCAGCAAGGACGTGGTGTTCGCCTCGCAGGACGCCGCCAACCCGGCGCAGTTCTACCTGGCCTCGACCCCGGCCCACGCCCGTTTTGAAACCAAGCAGCTGTCGATCAAGGACGCGGTGGCGCTGGACCGCGGCGCGCTGGAAACCAGCAACGAACGCACCATCTACCAGTACATCGTGCCGGCCACCTGCCAGTCCTCGCAGCTGCTGCTGGGCCTGACCGTGCTGAAGCCGGGCAGTGTCTGGAACACCATGCCGCCGCACCTGCACGACCGCCGTAGCGAAGTCTATTTCTACTTCGATCTGGGCCAGAACGACCGCGTGTACCACTTCATGGGCGAACCGGACGCGCAGCGCCACATCGTCATGCAGAACAACGAAGCGGTGGTGTCGCCGCCGTGGTCGATCCACATGGGTGCCGGCACAAGCAACTACGCCTTCATCTGGGCGATGGGTGGCGAAAACCTGGATTACACCGACATGCACGTGCTGGACATCTGCCAGCTCAAGTAAGCCCTGCCCTGCCACCGCGCACCCGGTGCCGGTGGCCTTCGGCCTGCATCACGCAGGCCCCTACCAAGGAACGCACACGCAATGGCTAATCCCTTCAGCCTGGAAGGCAAGGTCGCTCTGGTCACCGGTGGCAACACCGGCCTGGGCCAGGGCATCGCAGTGGCGCTGGCCGCCGCTGGCGCCGACGTCGCCGTGGCCGGCATCGCCCCGCCCACCGAGACCATCGAGAAGATCACCGCGCTGGGTCGCCGCTGCCTGGCCATCGAAGCCAACCTGATCAGCATCGAGCCGGTGGAACGCGTGGTGCGCGAAACCATCGAAGGCCTGGGTGGCCTGGATATCCTGGTCAACAACGCCGGCCTGATCCGTCGCGCCGATGCGGTGGACTTCAGCGAGCAGGACTGGGACGACGTGATGAACGTCAACATCAAGTCGGCGTTCTTCATCTCGCAGGCGGCCGGTCGCCACTTCATCGAACAGGGCCGCGGCAAGATCATCAACATCGCCTCCATGCTGTCCTTCCAGGGCGGTATCCGCGTGCCGTCGTACACCGCCAGCAAGAGCGGCATCGCCGGCATCACCCGCCTGCTGGCCAACGAGTGGGCGGGCAAGGGCGTGAACATCAACGCCATCGCGCCGGGCTACATGGCCACCGACAACACCGCCCAGCTGCGTGCCGACGAAGCGCGCAACCAGTCGATCCTGGACCGCATTCCGGCCGGCCGCTGGGGCACGCCGGACGACCTGGCCGGCGCAGCGGTGTTCCTCGCTTCGTCTGCGTCGGACTACGTGAACGGCGCCGTGTTGCCGGTCGATGGTGGCTGGCTGGCGCGGTAACCCGGCAAGCAACGCACGGCGGGTGCGGACGTGCTCCGCACCGCTTCCGCACAGCAGCCGAGCATGGCTCGGCTCTACTAGGGCCTGGCCATGCGCACCCTGTTGCTGTTGTTGTTGCTGCTGACATGCACCGCCGCGCAGGCGGCGCCGGTGCGGGTGTTCATTGCCGGTGATTCCACCGCCGCCGAATACGGGCCCGAGCGCGCACCGCAGGCGGGCTGGGGCCAGGCGCTGCAGAGCTACCTGGACCCGGCACGCTTCGAAGTACACAACCACGCCAAGGGCGGGCGCAGCACGCGCAGCTTCATCGACGAAGGACGCCTGGACGCAATCGCTGCCGAGCTGCGGCGCGGCGATGTGCTGCTGATCCAGTTCGGCCACAACGATGCGAAGTTTGAAGACGCCAGCCGCTACACCGACCCGGACAGCGATTACCCGCGCCTGCTGATGCGCTACGTGCAGGTGGCGCGCGAGCGCGGCGCCACGCCGGTGCTGATCACCCCGGTGGCGCGCCTGCTGTACGACTTCGGATCGCTGCTGGACACGCATGGCCGCTATACGCAGTCGATGAAGGCCTTGGCGGCACGCGAGCAGGTCGCGTTGATCGATCTGAACGACCGCAGCACGCGCTGGATCCGCGCGCTGGGCGAGCAGGGCGCACGACCCTACTTCCTGTTCGTGCCCGAGCAGGGCAAGGCCGACGGAACGCATTTCAGCGTGGCCGGCGCCAATGCGGTGGCCTGCCTGGTACTGCGCGAGGCGGTGCCCTTGCTTGCCGATCTGAAACCGGCGCTGAGGCGCGACATCGACTGCGATGTAATGGCGCCCGCGCAGGGCGGCGATGCGGCGCGCGGCTCGCAGGTGGTGCACGAGGATGCGGTGAAGCGCACCCAGCCAGGCCCGCATGGCGGTGCCGGGCCGACCACCGCGTACCCGTTCTTCGCCGATGCAGCGGATCTGCCGTTCGTGCTGCGCAAGCGGGTACTGCACAAAGGCGCCGGCATCGGCCTGCATCCGCAGCACAAGGATGAGATCTACTACATCGTGAGCGGGCAGGGCAGTTACGTGCTGGATGGCAAGCAGCACGACGTGCGTGCCGGCCATGCGCTGCTGACACGCACCGGCAGTACGCACGCGCTGCAGCAGGTGGGGGAGGAGGATCTGGTGGTGTTGCTGGCGTACCCGCGCTGAACCGTGATACCAACACCGCATCAGTCGAGCAAGCTCGACTCTACAAGGGGGACGCCGCATCGTAGAGTGGGGGGGGGGGGGGGGGGGGGGGGGGTGGGGTGGGGGGGGGGGGGGGGGGGGGGGGGGGGGGGGGGGGGGGGGGGGGGGGCGG